>CAYMFZ010000129.1:0-11160 GCA_964389585.1 uncultured Pirellulaceae bacterium
ATTTGGAATCGACGACGAAGAATTGTTTAAGACACTAAAGCTCGCCAAAGAACTCGGCGTGATTGTCACCGCACACTGCGAGAACGCGATCGCCGTGGCTCAACTTCAATCCGAATTGTTGGCTGAAGGAAAAACCGGGCCAGAGTTTCACGAGCCTTCGAGGCCAGAATCCATCGAAGCCTCCGGCGTTCAACACCTGATGACGTTTGCCGAAATCACCGGCGCGCACGTTTACGTTGTTCATACGTCTTGTGCACCTGCCGTTGCCGCCATCGAAGCGGCACGACATCGCGGGGTCAACGCCTGGATTGAAACGGTGATTCCGTATCTCGTTCTCGACAAGACTTACGCCGAACAATCGAATTTCGAAGGCGCGAAATACGTCATGTCGCCGCCAATTCGCGACAAACGAAATCAATCGGTACTTTGGAATGGACTTAACAATCGGCTAATCAGTACAGTTGGCACCGACCATGCTCCGTTCGATT
The DNA here is from genome assembly GCA_964389585.1 of uncultured Pirellulaceae bacterium. Classification (GTDB taxonomy): domain Bacteria; phylum Planctomycetota; class Planctomycetia; order Pirellulales; family Pirellulaceae; genus Mariniblastus. Next base: position 489 of record CAYMFZ010000129.1, read on the forward strand.
TCGGCGATCAAAAGACGATGGGCAAAGATGATTTCACCAAGATCCCAAACGGAATTCCTTCGGTCGAGGATCGGATCAAGTTGCTTTATACGCACGGCGTAGTTGCTGGAAAAATTGATCTCAACACTTTCGTTGATTGTGGCAGCACTCAAGCCGCAAAACTTTTTGGGCTGTACCCTCGCAAAGGGACAATTCAAATCGGAAGCGATGCCGATTTAGTCATCTTTGATCCTGAATACGTCGGGACGATCTCTGCAGACACCCAAGAAATGGACGTCGACTACAGTGCTTTCGAAGGTTGGAAAACACAGGGTCGCGCCGAAACCGTTTTTGTCCGGGGTGAAGTCCAGGTCCGCGATGGCAAATTCGTCGGTACGATCGGCCACGGAAAATTCCTTGCTCGCAAACCGAATCATTTTTAGATTATCCGCTCGATAAAAAACGCAACTCTGCGTCTCCGCGGCTCTGCGTGAGAAACCTTTTTTCAAAAAACCTGCGAGTCTAACCGCGTGAAAGCGCGTCGCTCTGGTCAACAAAATCATCGCCAGACCATTGATCATCCTCGCGGATCATCTTCTTGGCTTCGTGTTCAGCCTTCTTCTTCGCGCGAGCCTCGGCTTGAATTTCGACAAGTTCCGCGTGGGTTCGGAAAAACTGTAGGCTGTGTCCCTTGAATTCGCTGATCGAATTAAACCCATGCTCATCCATGAATCCGGAAAGCTCTTCCATCATCGGCTTGACCATTTTGTAGCCCATCTTCATCACACCTGTGCAGACTTGAACGCAGTCCGAGCCCAGTAAAATAAACTCGGCCGCATCAAGTCCGGTTTCGACTCCTCCGATGCCACTCAGCGTTCGATCTGGATACTCATCGCGAATTAGCGTCGCGATTTCCATACAGTTACGAAGCGCGATTGGCTTGATCGCCTGACAAGAATATCCGCCGGGAGTTGTGTAGCCTTCGACGCATGGCTCAGGTCGCAGCGATTTCAGATCAACTCCCAGAACGCTACGAATCGTATTAATCGCTGCGATACCATCAGCTCCCGCGCGAAGTGCAGCCGCTGTCGGGTCTTCAATCCGCGTCACATTCGGCGTCATTTTTGCCCAAACAGGAACCTTGGCAACACTCATTGCCCAGCCGGTCACCTCTTCGACGAGATCTGGGTTGACTCCCATTGCCGAGCCCATTTTTCGCTCAGGCAATCCATGCGGACAAGACAGGTTCAGCTCAAAAGCATCCACGCCGACGTCTTGGCATTTTTCGACGATCTCACACCAAGCGTCCTTGCGATACTCTTCCATAATCGACGCGATCAAGATTCGATCGGGGTATTTGTCTTTGATCGACTTAAACTCGTCCATCCAAATATCGAAACTTCGATCGCTGATCAGTTCGATGTTTTCCCAGCCAAAAATTTCTTTGGATTCTCGACTGCGTAGTCGCGCGTAACGTGGCTGAACATTAATGACCTTCTCGGCTTCGAGACTGATGGTTTTGGCGATTACCGCACCCCAACCTTCATCGAACGCCTTGCCGATGACGTTTGCATTGGTTCCTGGTGGACCCGATCCAATGACAAACGGATTCGGCATCTTGAGTCCGTTGACGGTGGTGGAAAGGTCAGCCATTTTTATATCCTCAAACTGATGGATGTTTGATTGCTTAGGTTACTTGATTTCAAATCAGTCGATTAATCATTGCGGATTTAAGGCGACAGGCAAGGCATCAGGCCCATCGTCCATAAAAACAAGAAGCTAATGCCCCCAAGGGAGCGTTCGACTGTTGATCAAGGTTCAACGATGGCTCCGTAAGTCTCCGGACGTCGATCACGGAAAAACTGCCAAGTGTTTCTGACCTCGCGAATAAGATCGAGATCCAATTCCGCCATCACGATATCATCGGTGTCGCGACTTCCCTCGGCCATGATTTTCCCGCGCGGGTCACAGAAGTAACTTTGTCCATAAAACTCACCAATGTTCCAAGGAGCTTCGGTACCCGGTCGATTAATCGCTCCAACAAAATACTGATTTGCTACTGCGTGAGCCGGCTGCTCAAGCTTCCAAAGATGTTCGCTTAGACCAGCAACGGTTGCCGATGGATTGAGTACGATCTCCGCACCATTGAGCCCGAGGCATCTGGCACCATCGGGAAAATGTCGGTCATAACAGATATAAACACCTATTTTACCAACTCGTGTATCGAAAACTGGATAGCCCAAGTTGCCCGGTCGAAAATAAAATTTTTCCCAAAATCCGGGATCACAATGCGGAATGTGCATTTTGCGAAACTTACCCAGATAAGACCCATCGGCGTCGATAACCGCGGCGGTGTTGTAGTAGACGCCTGGCATGTCTTCTTCGTAGACGGGGACGACCATGACCATCTCGTGCTTCTTAGCTTGTTCCTGCATTAGCTTGATCGTTGGACCATCAGGAACTTTTTCCGTCAGCTCATACCATTTCGTTTTTTGTTCAGCACAAAAGTAGGGGCCATTGAACAATTCTTGTAAGCAGACAAATTGGGCGCCCTTTTTTGCTGCTTCGCCAATCAGATCGATGTGCTTGTCGATCATCGCTTTGCTAATTTTTGCAACAGGCGAAGTGGCCGGCTCACACAATGTGGCTTGAATTAACGCGCCTTTGACAATTCGCGACATGTTTGAAATCCAATCTAATATCAATTGATAACCGCGAATATGTTAACATACCGGCAAAGTCGGTCCTACATGCTAGAACTTCTCGCCGACTACCGCGTTCAGCCGTGATCCACTATTTAGATGGAGACAATTCGTGTCCGCACCAGAAACAAATTCTTCGTTGAAGTCAGTTCCAATTCTCAGTCGTGGCAGTTGGATTGAGGTTGCAGCCGATCGCTCAGATAAAGTTTTCAATCCTTCAACGGGCCAAGCCATCGCGCGAGTGCCGCTTTGTTCCGCATCCCAAACCAAGGAAGTCGTTCAATCAGCCGTCGACGCTTTCGACGATTGGAACGAGACTCCGGTCGTTGAACGAGCACGATTGATGTTTAAGCTTCGTCAATTGATGGAAGCACGTTTCAACGAGATCGCCGAACTGGTTACGCGAGAACATGGAAAGACATTGGCCGAATCGAGAGCCGAAGTCCAGCGAGCCGTCGAGATGGTCGAGTTCGCTTGCGGAATACCGAGCTTGATCGTTGGCGAAACGCTGCCCAATATCGCTCGCGACGTTGATGCTGAAACTGTGCGTTACCCATTGGGCGTCTGCGTCGGCATCACGCCATACAACTTCCCTTCGATGGTTCCAATGTGGATGATTCCGGTGGCGCTTGTTTGCGGCAACACATTTGTGCTGAAGCCCTCTGAGAAGACGCCGCTTTCTGCGAACTTGATTGGCGAACTGCTGAAAGAAGCTGGTCTACCCGATGGCGTCTTCAATATTGTCCACGGCGACAAAGAATCCGTCGACACGTTACTAACTCATCCCGATGTTGCCGCGATTTCATTCGTGGGTTCGACGCCAATTGCAAAATACATTTACGAGACAGGGACCAAAAACGGCAAACGCGTTCAGGCGGCTGGTGGCGCGAAAAATCATCTTATCATCATGCCAGACGCAGACCTCGATATTTCAATCAAAGCCCTTGCCGCATCAGCGTTTGGTTGCGGCGGTCAACGATGCATGGCGGGAAGTATCGCTGTTGCAATTGGAAGCATTGGTGATCCGCTCGTCGATGGCTTGCGAGAGCATGCAAGTCAAATGCGCGTTGGCGCGTCGGATGGTAATGAAGACGTCGACATGGGGCCGCTGATTCGCCGTGAACACGTTGATCGCGTTGGTGGGTATATGGACGTTGCAAGTGGTGAAGGAGCCAGCGTAGCGCTCGACGGAAGACGAGATTTCGCAGGTGACGGTTTTTTAATCGGCCCAAGCGTTATCGATCAAGTCGAAACGCCAATGAAAGTCGCTCAGGAAGAGATCTTTGGGCCTGTCCTTTCCGTCATGCGCTCAACCGATCTTGATAGTGTCATCAAGATGGGAAAGGAATGCCCTTTCGGAAACGGGGCTTCGATTTTTACGCGCGACGGATATGCGGCGCGTCATTTCAAACGACACTTCAATGCCGGGATGATCGGCATCAACGTTGGCGTGCCTGCCCCAATGCCTTGGTTTCCGTTTACTGGTTGGAATCAATCATTCTTTGGAGACCTGCATATTCAAGGCACCGAAAGCGTCCAGTTTTATACGCAGCAGAAGATGACGCTGACCCGATGGTTTGGTTCACCAACCGACTCACATGCTGATCCAGTTTGGAAAACAGAAAAGCAGGGATAGAGTCGGGTTTTAGTCACAACGCGTCGACAGTCGACATCGACCGATCTCTTACCACTCGCCACCAGGTTTTGCTACGGGTGCTGGTTTGTAGTCGCCCCAAGCGTAATCTTTAGGGCCAAGCCGGACTTCTGATTTCAAGAAATCGGCCCACTTAATTTCTTTGCCCGTGTAGCTTGCTTCGCGACCGATCAATGCCATCAAAGTACTATCGCACATGTACTCACCGTTGTTGATTGGCTTGCCTTCACGAATACTACGAAAAAGATGCTGATGCTCAACGTCGTACATGCTCGGCTTGCCCTTTTGTTTGAAGCTCTGTTTGCCATCTTCGTTGATGATTTCAAACTTCAAAATTCTTGCCGTTCCCTTGGTTCCGACGATGTGGTCATCGACGTCGTTAAAGCAACCGGCCATTTGACGACACTGAGAGAAAGTTTTTGCGTCGCTGCCTTCCCATTCATAGACCGTTGAAAAGTGATCGTAGACGTTGCCATACTTTTCATTGGTTCTTACAAGTCGGCCACCGGTTCCGTAGCAACTCGTTGGCGGCTTGTCATCGTTGAGCCAAAGTGCCTTATCAAGTGAGTGAATATGTTGCTCTGCAATGTGATCGCCAGAGAGCCAGTTAAAGTACAACCAGTTTCTCAACTGGTATTCCATTTGCGACCACTCACGAATGATCTTTCCCGTTTCAGGATCTTCGGTGCCATTGCCACGATGCCAAAGAGTACCCGTTAAGTAGTTCTCTTGAATCATCTTGATATCGCCGATGGCTCCATCTTTGATACGACTGATTACCTCATTAACGCCAAGGTCGTATCGCCAACACAAACCAGAGACAACACTGAGCCCCTTGGAGAACGCTTCTTTGCAGGTTTCGCGAACCGACTGAACGCCGGGAACATCGACGCCGACGGGCTTTTCACAGAAAACGTGTTTACCTGCTGCGACTGCGGCTTTGAGTTGTGCCGGGCGAAAGTGTGGTGGTGTCGCCAACAGAACGACATCAACTTCCGATTGGCAAAGCTTTTCATAACAATCGAATCCAGTGAACTTGTGGTCGTCCGCGACATCCATCTTTTCAGGGATTTGGCTGTCGAGCCCTTTCTTACATGAATCGATACGATCCATAAATGCATCGGCGAGCGCGATGACTTTTGAATTTGAATCCGCGTTGGTCGCGTTCAAAACCGCTCCGGTTCCGCGTCCTCCGCAGCCAACCAAACCAATCTTAAGCGTATCGTTAACGCTGTTGTGATAGCCAGCCATCGCGGGTTTGTTGACCAGTGACGCCCCAATCGTTCCTGCGGCAGCAACTTTTGCAGTGGTCGAAATGAAACTTCTGCGGTCAGGTTGAGAATCGTTTTTCTTGGATTCGGAATTCACTTGATTGGAATTCAAACTCATAGTTGCTCCGATTTAATTGAAGATCACGACTGGGCAATAATGCCGCAATCGCGTTGACAATTGATGAAAATGGCTTGACCGATGATACCTACCAGAAACAACGGCACGCAAGCCAATTTGCGATTCAAAATGATAATGAAAGGTTTGGTGAGTCGCCCAACCAGCAAACCATAGGCGATGGCGGGAAAGTTTATCGCAATCTTTTGACATAGGCTAAAAATTCGGCATCGAGCTCTTCCAAACTCTCATCGAAAAACTGCTCAAAATCAGCCAACCGAACCTCGGGCGAATCGACTCTCAGCGGCTTCTTTTTCGACATGTGTTTGATGTAGGCTACATATTGCTTCGACTTTTTGGTCATCAAGAAATGATTGAATGCCCATGCTTCGGCATAACCGGCAGCGACCGTGTCAGGATTTCGCAAACGTTCATCCGTACTGATTAATGACTCCAGTGAATTTGCAGGTCGGTTTGCTGCGTACCTACGAAACTGCACGAGTCGACGCTGAAAAATCAAACCAGGTTTTTTCCAGCCGTGGCGATTGGTTAGATCTGGGGCTTCGAAATACATCGCCAAGCCTTCATTGAGCCAAAGTGGCGTCTCGGCGAATCGAGTTTGCACGCCACGATTAAACATCAACTGATGGGTGGCTTCATGGATGATGGTTGCAACCATCGTAATGGCGGCGGGATTTTGAAGGACTTGATCAATCTTTCGATCATCCATTCGCTGATTCGGGTTCCTCTGATCAGCCGTCAAATCAAACATCGCAACCCGATTGGTTTGAATGTTGTAATAGGCAATCATATCTTGCCCCGGCCCAAGTTCGCGATCCACGAATTGCTGATATTGCGGTCGAGAACCAAACACAATCGCGACTAGCGGATAGCCGGGCTTTTGAAGTTTCAGCTTTTTTCTCTTCACCCAAAACGTTTCAAACGCTTTGAACAAACGGCTTTCGTAGAGTCCGCCAATCCATCGCGCGAACGCAATTTCATTTTGATAGGCAATCACATAGTGCTGGGTTTCGTAGATTCGAAATCCATCAGGAAGTTCTTTGAGAAGTCGCTTGCCGATTGCTTCCTTGGAAAGCGGCTTTACTTCTGAATCATCGTCGACCTTGGACTGAATTTGATCTGGTTCCACAAACCAAATTTTTCCATCGACTTCGCGAAAGTAGAGACTCTTGTCTTGGGCTTCAATCAGTATCTCGCCATCGAGTTCAACAATTCTGCCGCTGATTTTGAGCGTTAGATGATCGGCAAACGCCGAATCGCAAAACATGAAACTTGAAACAAAGACGCTGATCGAAATGGTTAAAACTTGAGCCAATCGGTTTCGCATAGGTATTCCCACAGAAGTTTTGACTTGCCCTTTTTGAAACACATCGCTTATCACTATTGTCGGCCAATACCTCGTTGATTCAACCGAATAAACCACCAACCAACCAAAGAAATCATTACGATCGTAAAGGCCGTAACGATTGTGATTCCCGCGGTTAGCTCATTTACACCCGCGTGAAGGTCGCCCAACATTTTTCTGGGAACCGTATCAATGCCCGCAGGACGAACAATCTGAGAAGCAGAAAGCTCGCCAAAACAAAATGCAAACGTCAACAAAAAAGAGCCTGCAATCGCGAGCCAGTTTCCAAGAATCCCAAATTGAATTGTTCGCCGAATCGAACCGGCACCATCGACACTTGCGCTATCAAGGGCATCCTGCGGGATCTTTCGAAACACGAACCAAACCACCACCGAACCGATTGGCCAGCAAAACACAAAATTTGCAATCACCGGAGCAGCGATCGTGTAGTTGTAAAACCACTGAATCGTTTCGTTGTCTATTTTCGAAAACAGACCTGCCAATGTAGTTCCAATATAAGGACCTGGAATTGCGCAGCTGAACGCAAGCGTCAATGCAAACAGGATTTGTGCGACGCGCGAGCGCCGCGCAGCGGATGCAATCAAAATGGCGATCACGATAATCAAACAGGATGAAACCAATGCAATCAACGCCGACCACACAAACTCGTTTTGGTAGTCAATTGCAGCCCGCTTAATCGACTTAAACAACTGTGACAGTGAATAACCTTGAGTTGGTACTCCATCGACCGGGCGAACAAAGAAGCAGGCGCGCACGATCACGTTGCAAATAGGAACTAGAACCACCACTGCCAGAAGCCCTGCGGCTACGAGGAAGCGAAGTAGTCCCCTTGAAGACTCACCCGCTGGTTGGCTTGGGCGAGGCCTAACGGCTCTTGATTCGAACTCCAAACCAGTCAGCGTGAAAAAGAAAACCAACCCTGTCGCCGCCATCCAAATCAAGAGTGAAAAAGTCAAACGGTTGCTGATCGAATTGGCTTCTGCAAGTTGTTCCGATGTCCACGTACCTGCAATTGAATTAATGCCCAACGAAAACCCAAGATAGATTTGCTCTGCCAACGTTCCGATTTGGTAAAGATCTGTGACCCCGATCTCGCGCGCACAAGAAACGACAATCCAAACTACCGACAGGATCAAAAGTGGAAACAATCTCCAAATCGTGACGTTCCAAAATACGCCTACTCGATTGGTGTCGAGCAACGCCTGTTCTTCATAGGTTCGTTCGCCGATACTCAATCCAATCAGTAAAATTAAAGCGACTTGAGGTGCCGCGGCGATTCCATGAATCCAAACTGCGGCAGTCCATCCCGAGACAAGCGGCTTGAGGATTTGCCCTTTCGTCGACGTCAGCCACCCCAGTTTTCCAAACGCGGCGTCCCATGCACTGACATGGATAAACATTGGGACAAGCAACATGGCGATCGTGCATACGAACAACAATCTCGACATGAAACTTTGTCCGCGACTGGCCCAAACGATCAACCCACCAATCGGTAACGCGATGATGGAAGCGGAGAGCCCTAGTCCAATCGTCCTAAACGCAACGGCGCGTTCGCTTGGCGTGGCATTGGTAAAGAAGTAAAAGCCTATCCCGAGCGAAAGAAGCAGCCAAACAACAATGGCCGGCTTAAGTCTTAAATTCAGTCGAGAAGAAACCATGCCTCAAGTTTAAATCGGAATGTGATGCTAGTCGATGACTTCGTACGTTCGATTGAAAAGTTGCAAGCGACGTCGAGGCTAATGGGCGCTATGAGTAAGTAGCGATTTCGTGGGAGCGATTTCCAGGGAGCCAATTCGAAAGATGCTTAACCAAAACTCGAGGTGATCACGAACCTGCTATGCCATCACTAACATACGTCAGTTGAAATGCGCCGCTGTCACGCTCGCCGTTCGTAGTACCCGATTTATCGGGTTGGCCGTGCAAACAGATCAACAAAAGCGAGCATCAATTCGCCGCGCCTTGCGACTTTTAATCTGCGCCAAGCAACTGACGTTTTCTTGACCGTCGAAACGGTGAAAGCCGCATAAATGCGACTACTACAAACGACGCGGAGCTGATCTATTGCGCTTTGGCAACTGCGCTTTAGCAACTTTGTTTTTCAAGACTGCGTTCGGACACGGCTGCGGTTCAGCTTGATTGCCCGGATCAGTTGGGACAACTGATCTACACTACTTTCGCATGATTGGATTGCTGTCGCGCGTTTTGATTTCAACCGGCTTTCGTGCAACATTTTCTTTGAGTGGCGTTAGCGTCGATTGGCTTTTCTGATTCGAAGCATTCCCGACGACGACTTTTTCCGTCATTCGTCCAACGTACTTCAAAAAGCTGTCGGGGCCTTCGAATCCTTGAGCTTTCTCATCCCATTTGACGCTTGTCAGCACGGGGCAACCACGATTCATATCAAACACAACTACGCCCTTGTTCATCTTCTGCATGATCACCGAACGAACTTTTTCGCTAAGATTTGGCGTCAGGATTTCGGTTCGAAAACTGATGTAGGCGTTCTGCCCTTTCACTTTTGAAAGTTCATAGACCTCTCTCGCCTTAACCTTTTTCGCGCGGTCACCGGTATCTGTTGCCTGCAGAACTTTAGGAACATTCCACTTGTAACCGACGGAAACAGCTTGCTTGGGAAGCGGTATCGTTAACTTGCCAAGCCCCAAATCGCTGCTCTTGTGGTTTGATTTACGATCTAGAATCTGACCGTCGGGAGAAATTGAGAAAATCGCTTGGGTCTGACCGACTCCCTCGGCGGCAAGTGTGTACAGCTCTGGAATTTCGTCATCCGATAGACTGTTGTAGGCAATCGGCTCGCCATCTCCCGATTTTGTCCACATCTCAATCGACTCGACGGTATAAGAAAAAGTCATATTGCCAAGCTCGTCAACGTTGGCGACTTTCCAAAGCTTTCGATTTTTGCTCCGCGATGACGACTCTTCAGTGAACCCAGCCATTTGAAATTTTGTCGAGACGACTTGCTCGAAGTCCCAACGAAGCTCGTCACCAGGCTTCAGCCTGTATGCCAGAAGATATTTTTGCTTGCCGTTGATTTTCTTGGTTGCTCGCGCAATGCGATCGGCAGCCGATTCTTGTTTCTTTGAAGTTTGCGCGAACACTGGAACGACGGACGTAACATTTGAAGTCAAGAATATTGCAAATGCAAAAGCAGTAATCAACAGACGGTTCACGGATTCGTCTCCCTACGAAATTCGGTTGGCAGCCTGAATATTAGCGGGAATCGCGATATTGAGGCAACAGGAATTAAGACGCTGTTTAACGTGTTGGCCCTTGAACTCGCCACTGGCTCATACATTCGCCATGCCGTCACGCAGTCCATCGGCATTCACAAGATGGCAATAGCCATGCCCACTACCATTCTCGTTCGCGTGCAAACTCATCACTGGCTCATATATTCACCGTGCCCGTCACGCCACCAAAATTCTTTGAGTGCCAACGGCACGGCAGGTGATAGCCATGGACGCAAGTCCATGGACACCACGGCACAGTAGAACCTGAGTCCCAACGGGACGGCAGGAAAGTTTGCCGCGCCTTGCTCATCACCAC
>CAYMFZ010000130.1:0-5675 GCA_964389585.1 uncultured Pirellulaceae bacterium
CGCCTAGAGGAACCACCCGCGGCTCGCGATCCATATGGCAGACGCAGCGAGGGCATCGAACACTGAACTGACGACATACTCGCACCTGCGATCAAAGCCCAACTACCTATAACAACTGCTAACTAAAAGTGCTCGAACGAATTCTTGAACCCGAAGTGATGGCTTCCGACAAAGAAGCCGACGAATACAACGACATGGATCACTCGGAAGTGAACCTGCGTTTCGTTGCCGAGCTGTTTTCATTCGCGCGAACCAGCGGATTCGCAGATTCGGATGACGAGGAAGATCCTGGCAAGACACTTCCCGATTCGGAAATCCCGATGGGTGATGTGCTGGATTTGGGAACGGGCACTGCTTTGATCCCAGTCGAGTTGTGTAAGCAGAATGAGAATTGCCGCGTGATGGCTGTGGACCTTTCAGTCAGCATGCTTGATCTCGCAGTTTACAACCTCGAAGTTCATTCAATGACTCAGCGAATCACCTTGGCTCAGGTCGATGCGAAAACGATGGGTTACGACGATGGAACTTTTGATGTGGTGATGTCCAACAGCATCATCCATCACATCCCCGAGCCGATGGATTGCCTCAAGCAGATGGTTCGCGTCACCCGCGAAGACGGGATTCTGTTTGTCCGCGACTTGATGCGTCCCGACGACCAGTCAACGCTAGACCAGCTCGTTGAAACTTACTCTGGCAACGAATCCGAGTTCATGCAAAAACTCTTCAAAGACTCGCTACACGCGGCTTTGACGTTGGAAGAAATTCGTGCGTTGGTGGTTGAATTAGGTTTCGAACCAGAAACCGTTCAAGCATCTTCCGATCGCCATTGGACTTGGGCGGCTTTGAAGACTTAAAGCGTTTCGTTAGTTGCAACTCAATCTCGATCCTCAAGTTTCACTGGTGCTTTGTTCCAATTGAATTTCATGGTTGTCCGTAGTGGACGAGGCTACGAGGCCCAATGTTTTCTCGCACCTTCAGGACTCGTAACCTCGTCCACTACACTAAGTTCATACTGGAACAAAGAACTAGTTTGAAGAGTGGAACGAGCAATTACTTGGTTCGCCCTGACTACTCTTGATGAGCCGACTTTTGGCGCCGATTACTATAAATCGCGACGCCATAAGAAAACACTTGATACGACATGAGAATCATCAACAACGAAAAAGCTGCCAATCTGGTGTTCCGATTTTCATAGAGGCCACCGAAATCCATTTTGACAACATTGGTCAGGAAAAGGCCCATCAAGATCAAATTGAGAAATGCAATAACGAACGTAGGAATTAGACTTCTGAAACGCCCTCGTAACACGTTGATTGCTCCCCAAGACAAAGGCAGGCAGCAGCATGAGATAAGCGTTGCACTTGAGAACACCAGCTCGTCGACGCGCGGAATCGCAAGCGGATCCAACAAATCAAATCCGTAATAAATTGGAACAAAAATTAGCGACCAAAGAACCAAAGCAATATTCAGAACTAGACCATACAGTGCTGCCTCGAAAACTCGTCGCTTACCGCTCGCCCAGTGGCGAAACGCACCTGTCCAGCCTAATGGTTTCGCAGAAACTGGGCCGCCGTTCAGGCAACTCTCAAGGTCTGACCTTAGCTTCTGAACTGACTCGTAACGATCGCTTGGTTGCTTCATCAAACATTTTGAAACAATCGCCGACATCGAATCCGATACATTTTTATTGACGGAGTTCAGTTCTGGAGCTTGCCGTTCAACAATTTGAGAAAGTAGTTCAATTTCGTTTTCTTCATCAAATGGTAGGCGGCCTGACAAAATGCGAAACATGATTACGCCAATCGCATAAATGTCGCAAGAAAAACTTGCAGTCTCACGTTTGGTGAGCCTCTCAGGCGAAATATAAGCAAGTGTCCCGGCACCCGCGAACGTAGAAGTGCGAACGCTTTCGCCTTCAACCACTTTTGCCAATCCGAAATCGGTGACTTTGATCTTTTCCACTCCGTCTTCATGATCCGAATAGACGAGAATGTTTGACGGTTTTAAGTCTCGATGGATAATTCCCAGTTGATGTGCATGAGCGAGCGCTTCGCAGATTTGGATTACGATTTTTGTCGCTTGCTCTAACGACTGGGCGCCTTTTCTTTCGTCCAACCATTGTTGTAAATTACTCCCTTCGACGTACTCAGAAACGAGAATAAAATATCCGTCAACTTCCTCTGCATGAAATGCGGTGACAATTCCTGAGTGATTTAATCGTGCGAGCGTGTTGGTTTCTTCCTCAAGTAGTCTTCTTGCGGTTTCACTACCAAGTAAAGACAGTCTTGGAATTTTGATTGCCACATCGCGATTCATGACTGGATCAAACGCTTGATATACGACTCCGAACCCTCCTGCTCCGATGCGTCGTTTGATCTCGTACCTTCCAAGCCTTTTTGATCGAATTCTATTCTGGCTTGAACGTACAAAGTCCAAATTCTCTTCGATTGGCAAACTCGGGCTCAAGGCGTCGAGCATCTTTCGTGTTACTCGTGTTTCCCCTAACTGCGAACTCGCATCTTCTTGATTCGACAAAGACAACGTCGCAAGGTTGAGTTCCGCTTCAAGATCGAGGTCTGCGCAGGATTCTTGAATTTCATCGCAAGCCTCCTTAATCGGAGTGCCCTGCTTGAGGTAGTAACCAATGCTCATTGCCAGAATTTCGACCTTGATCTCGCTTCTTAACTCTTGGGGGATTCTTGGCGAATGTTCATCTACTTGCTTAAAGTACGTTGCTAGATTCGAACCAAGGTTATGTCCAGCTTTCTTAACAACTAGTTCCTGTTCGTACGCATCGCAAAAGCGGTCCAAAATTTTTAGACGTGTCAGTGTTTTCATTTAACAACTAATCTGTAATGAAATAGGTACGTGCGACATTTCGAGGTAAGTTCTAGCGGCTATCATCAGGGTGGGCACATATCCTGGTCGATCGAACTTCCAACCAGATATGATTTATGGGATCAGGTAAAATGAAACAGATTGTTGCCATTGTCAAACCTTTCCTTGCGGAAAAAGTGATTGAATCGATCGCTGGCGAAACGTTCGAAGAACTTAGTGTTCGTGAAGTCAAAGGCTATGGGCGACAAAAGAACTATCTCGACCAGTATGGCGAAAACGAATACTCACTGGCTTACGTCCCCAAAGTAGAAATTTCGATTTGGGCCGGGGATGACCATGTCGATTCCATCGTGGAAAGAGTTGTGTCCGTTTCGAGAACGGGCCGATTGGGAGACGGAAAAATCATGGTCATTCCTGTTGTTAAGCCAATCAACATAAGTGATCCGACCTAACAGAGTTCGCAAGTGAAGAAGGATTTCAAGCCTGTTTCACATTGATTCGATTCAATTCGAACCGTTCATTCAATTCAATACTTCCCTATCTTAAAATCAATGGGCTTGGACCCTGTTTAGCTTGAAGTTGCAGTGTATTCGCGATGCCAAAAATTTATTATGATTTCGATAAGAACGAATTGGAACGATTCCAATTCTTCCAATAAATCTGCTGGACCAAATCAATGACTTCGAAGAACACTTCCGTTTTTGCCGTTCCGTTTGTTGGGCGCAAGCTATTTGTAATCTCGTTTGCGATCTCCGCTTGCCTGGCGTCAGTTTCTATCGGCCAAGAAAAAGTTGATTTCGTTAAAACGATCCAACCAATTTTCGAACAACATTGTGTCGTTTGCCATGGTCCTGTTGAACAAGAAGATGAAGAAAACGATTTCAGAATCGACGATCGCGAAGATGCCTTAGACTTCATTGGTGAAGACGGGGCAGAAGACAGCGATCTATTTCAGTTGATGGTCAGCGAAGAGGAAGAAGAGCTGATGCCTCCGCCCGAACACAGCAAGCTGACTCCTGCTCAACTCGCATCGGTCAAGACTTGGATCGACGAGGGTGCCGACTGGCCCGAAGGTATCGAACTTGTTGATAAAAGCAAGAAAGATGAAAACGCAGCGGACTCACCAAAGTCGGTTGATTCTGAAGACGAAGCCGCCAAGAAGGCTGACAAGAAGACAGAGCAAATCTTTAATGCGATTGGCTCTCTGCACACAGCCGCCATCCATTTACCCATTGGATTACTTTTGGCATCCGGCCTATTCGCGTTCTTCAGTCTTCGCGGCAATTTTGTGATGAGCGATTGTGCTTATTACTGCTTGTGGCTTGGGACTCTCGGCGCAATCGTGGCTTGTGTTACCGGCTGGTGGTACAGTCCGATGGAACACCGTGGAGACGTAACTCAGTTTGCCGACTTGCTCGACCAAACGCAAGATATTTTCTGGCATCGAACGGGTGGACTTGTGGTGACGGCAGCAGCTCTGCTGTTGGCTCTGTTTGCCGCAGGAGCAAGAAACCGTGATCCAGATGACGGCATGCTTTGGAAGCTTGGCTTGATTCTGCTGGCTGGCGGAATTGGCTGGGTTGGACACACAGGTGGAGAACTGGCTTACCCGAACCATTACAAAGACTTGAACGCAGTTTACCAGAGCGTGATCGGTGGTTCAGCAGATAAAGGAGAAGCCAAAGAGGAAGAAGCCAGAGAGGAAGATTCGGCTGAGGTTGGCGAGACATCCGACGAAGCGGATTCGGCTGAGTAGTCGATCTTTGACGCGGCGATCGCAGCATCGAGTTGGTCGCAAGAGTCTGTTTGACAGTGAGCCGAAGGCACTAGCCTCGGGCCGAAATAACCAGCAACACAAGCCACTCGTTCCGCCGCCCGTGGCTAGCATCAACGGCTCACAACTTTTGGGATAGGCTCTTATTTCTGGCGGCTTTCAAACAACGGCCAAACTTTGCCGTGACACATCAATTGGAAGCCGGCTGACGGCTGCGACTTTTGGCGCTGATTGGCTTTGGAAAATTGACGCGTCGAAATCTAAAAAGATCGCCCACTGGGTGATCTCTTCTTTTTTCATCTCGTCATGATTGTGAAGAAACTTCCAAGCATCAACGCTTCCCTTGAACAGCTTAGGTCCGACGTAATGCAGAATCCGATAGTGCTCGGGGTTCGTCCGCCAGTTTTTCGGTTTGAAGCCAGGTGTGGGCTCGACCAGGAAGGCATGGAATTTCGCGTTTGGTTTTTTTCTGGGTTTAGTCATAACTACTGCTAACAAAGTTGGGCTGAAGAGCTTCGCCAATTGACTCACACAAGGCTCTCCTTCGCCTATCTGATATATCTAGTATTCGATTGGGCTTTGACACCACTGGTCAAGTTGCCAAAAAGAATTCAGAAACCACGGTTTTTCGCCTGCATTTCCACGATGACAGCGTTGACGGATTTGCACTAGAATCTGCGTTTTTCAAGCTCTAAGGCCGTTTGCCTTGGCCGAATTCGCAACTTTGTAGCTACGATCGATAGGCATACAGCCACTTGGTTTCAACGCCGTCGTGGATTCCCAAACACAAAAGAGATGACTTTGAGTGCCACGACAGTCAATCAGAAACCAGAAACGAGCCATCTTGGTGCGCTAACGGGGATGCGTTTTTTCGCTGCACTGGCTGTCGTTGTCGGTCACTTGATCGCGGATTCAAATGGCGACGGAATGGGGCGATTTGAGTTCGTGCCCAAGCGTGGTGAGAAATATACGGTGAAAGTGATCTCACCGGTTGACGTGACCAACAATCCGAAATTGACAAGTGTTGTGAAGGCGCTGCCGGTTTTAGAAACTGGTGATGGAG
>CAYMFZ010000130.1:5685-8476 GCA_964389585.1 uncultured Pirellulaceae bacterium
GGGCGATTTGGCTTGCCTCACCGCTCTGTGGTTTTGGCTGGTGCCGCCGTTTCATTTTTCTTTGTCCTCTCAGGATTCATCCTGACCTATGTTTACAAGGACCATTTAACTTACGGCAAGGTTAAGAAATTTTATTACAAACGCTGGGCTCGAATTTGGCCACTTCATCTCGTTTGCATGCTTGTTGCGATCTTCTCAATCGGAATCGTAATTCAAGACTGGACCATGTTTGGAGTCAACCTTGGGCTACTGCACAGTTGGGTGCCGCGAACGCCGTGGGTTTTTTCCTTTAATGGTGTTTCGTGGAGCATTTCGACGGAGATGTTTTTCTACTTCATGTTTCCATTTTTGCTGATCGGCGGGCAAAAAAAATTCTGGTTCAAATTCGCCATTCTTTGGGCATTAGTCATCGGCGTGTTGGTCGGCATTCAGTATTTGCAAAACAATCCTCAGCAGAGTTTTTACGATTTCTCCGAGTGGGATTTCGATCGCGTCGCGCACGTCAATCCATTTCTTCGCTTGCCGGAGTTTTGCACTGGCATGGCGATCGGGTTTCTCTTTTTCAATCGAGCGGCACGTCGCAAGCGTCGTTCGGTTTGGATCGACACGATCGGGGAGATCTTGGCACTTAGTTTGATTCCGATTTTCTCACTGACCTATCGCCACTACAAAGTGACTTGGAATATTCGACACGCGGAATGGGGTGGTGATGCGACCGCGCTGTGGGTTCAATACTCAGGCATGGTTCTCGTTTTCGCTGTAATCATTTATGTGTTCTCTCGCTCCAATGGTTGGATTGCAAAAATCCTGGGCAGCCGCTGGCTAGTGTTTGCTGGTGAGATTAGTTTCGCACTTTATATGATCCATTACTTGGTCATCATTTCAATTTCTCGGTTGGACTGGTCTGCTTCCACCTATTCGCCGTGGGTACTTGGGGCGTGTGCGATTGTGATCTCGATTTGCCTCGCTGCATTTCTTTACAAACTCGTTGAGATGCCAGCGAAAACTGCGCTTTTGGCGCTGAGCGAAGGCAAGCTCAAAAAGTTCCTACTTGCGTTCCCAGCTCACTTTCTCAACTTTGCAAAAACACCAACGTTTTGGTGCTACCTCGTTTTGTTTGGTGCCTCGATTGGAACACTGTACGCGAGTTATTCGCCATTGAATGTAGATAGCCGAATGCAACAGGTTGTTGCTCAAAGCCACGGACCTTACCGCGATGTAAATTTTGGCCAGTTGATTCGGCTGATGGGAGCCAAGGCGACACCAACTGCTCGCGGGATCGAATTGGAGATGGTCTGGCAAAAGAAAGCACCGCTTCATCGTTTGCGATTCACTCATTTTTGTGATGACGAAGGGAACATCCTTTCGCAACTTGGTCCGCAACAAGAAGTTTTCGATGACGCAGGTTTGCTTCAGCCCGTGATGGAAAAGGTTTTGATACCGAATTTCAAACTGGAAGATCCTAAGATCACACAAATCGGCGTTGGGTTTTATTCCGCTGAAAATGATCCAAAAACCGGCAAACGTTACGCCATGCTTCCCGCCAGCAAAGGGCCTCGCGGCATGTCGAATTTTCGCTTGTACGTTATTGGTGCAAATCAATTGAAGAATTTGCGGAAGCAGTTGGAAAATCTAAAACCGGCAACCTCAGTAACGAAGGTTGAACAACAAACGGATACAAGTGCAGAATCAATCGAGCCGCCAACCAACTCAGGTGAAGAGACCGGAAATTAGTGGGTGGGGTGGGAAGTAAAGTGAACGAACGCCACGCCACGCCAGTTCCGATTGATGCCTAAGCGAATATTCCCTTCGCCGCTTTCCCGACTCTACGAGCCTTGATTCGAATGTAGGGCGCTACGAAATTGCAACGATGGGCAAACGTTGAAACGTCTGCCTCCACCTTTGCATGCATTGGCTCGGTCATGTCTTCGATGACCATTCCGGCACGACACATTTGCCCAAGCAACTGCTCCCAACGATGAACATATTCCAGCGTCCCCTCTTCGCGTATCAAGTTGGGCTTGGGTGAAATTGGAAGCGGGTTCCCTGAGTAATACGGATGTTCAATTCGATACTTGCCGTTCTCAGGCTCAAGCGAACTCTGCAAACTTGTCGGCTGTTTATGTTGACTAATGTAGATGCCATTGGCACAAAGAACTCGAGCGACTTCTGCGTAGACGAGCCCCACGTCTGGCACGTAGCAAGTACTGACAGGATGAATCACGATCTCGAAAGAGTCATCCTCGAGTGCGGACAAATCATCCATTGACGCTTCGATTGTTCTTAGCTGAATATTCCGCTGCTCAGAAACAGCCCGGTCCAACTCGAGCATGGCCGGGCTGATGTCGACGACGGTAACGATTCCTCCTGCCGCAGCGTAGATCGGCCCCTGTCGGCCACCGCCGGCGGCAAGGCATAAAACGCGTTTGCCTCGAATGTTGCCCTCCAGCCAACCCGGTCCGTCAACCGATTCTAATGGGTTTGCGAAATCGACATCACGCGCCGGTTTGGCGAGCCGGTCCTGCTTTTCTGCCAAGCGATTCCACGCCGCCCGGTTGTGCCAATGATCTTCTGACGGTTTCATAGAGAATTGGACGCGGGAGGGTTGTTTAGCAAAATTGATTCAGACACGATCATCCGGTTATAACCTTTTACTTTTGCGATTCCCATCCATCACATTTTTTTAAACACTCAATTGAAAACTACCGCACATTTTTCGAGTACACGCCGGTTACGCCAAGTCGATTTGGACGCCAGCGGATATGGCCATTTCTCGTCCTACATTCGGATG
>CAYMFZ010000130.1:8486-11140 GCA_964389585.1 uncultured Pirellulaceae bacterium
TGGAGGAAACGGAGTATGCGTTTCTGCGGAGTCGTGGCTTGTCGGTGGTTTTGTATGATGATCGTGGCACAATGGGATTTCCACGACTTAGCGCTTCTGTTGAAGTTCATGAGCCGATCGGTTTTGACGAAGCCATCGAAGTCCAATTACGTTTGAAAAAACTTGATGGCAAGCAGATCGTTTACGTGTTTGACTTGATCAACTCAACTGGAGTGTTGGCAGTAAAGGGTCGTTTTAAAGTCGCTTGTTGTCGATTTCCAGATCGACTTCCACCTTATGCGATACTTCTCCCTGAGTTTGTAGTCCAGGCATTGCAGACTGGAGACAAGCCTTGAACTGACTCGACTTGTCGAAAAAACACATTTCAGCGTAATACTTGATTTTAGAGATTCGAATCATGAACATCGAATTGCCAATCACAGCATTCGCAAATGCCAATTACAAATATCAAATCACGAATTTCGAATCACAAATTCAAACCTAAACCAAATTTAGGTTCAACCAATCCCTTAAAATTTCCATTCCGACGATCGACAAATTCACGATCCAACCGAACTTTTTTCGACACAACCCAAGTATGCAAACTGACAAACCATTCGACGCCCTGCTAATCGTTTCCTTCGGCGGCCCTGAGGGTCCAGATGACGTGATGCCTTTTCTCGAAAACGTATTGCGTGGCAAAAACGTACCGCGTGAGCGAATGCTTGAAGTCGCCGATCACTATTCTCATTTTGACGGCATCAGCCCAATCAACGAACAGAACCGCCAACTGATTACAGCGATCAAATCAGCCTTTGCACCCAATGGCGTCGACTTGCCAATCTATTGGGGAAATCGCAATTGGCATCCCATGCTGCCGGATGCCCTTCGTCAAATGAAAGATGATGGCATCAAGAACGCGTTGGCCTTTTTCACTTCAATCTACAGCTGCTATTCAGGCTGTCGTCAGTATCGCGAAAATATTAGCGACGCCCAATCAAGCCTTGGAGCCGAAGCGCCTGAAGTTCACAAGGTTCGAATGGCCTTCAATCACCCTCGGTTTATCGCAGCCTCCGTTGCACGAGTCAAAGATGCCCTGTCTCAGATTCCAACGGACAGGCATGCCGAAACGCATTTTGTGTTCACCGCCCACAGCATTCCCATGTCAATGGCAGACAATTGCAAGTATTCAACTCAGCTCAATGAGACTTGCCGATTGATCATGGAAGCCATTGGAGGCAATCCTTGGGATCTGGTCTACCAAAGCCGATCAGGTCCCCCGACGCAGCCTTGGCTTGAGCCAGATGTTTGTGATTTCTTGACAGAGCTAAAAGAGAAATCGGATGTTAAGGACGTGGTAATGCTGCCCGTTGGATTTATTTCCGACCACATCGAAGTCTTGTTCGACTTGGACACGGAAGCCAATGAGCGATGCGAAGAGTTAGGCATCAATTTGGCGCGTGCCAAAACTGTTGGCACCCATCCTGAATTTGTTTCAATGATTCGCGAACTGGTTTTAGAGCGAACTAGCGGTACGGAAAAACAAGCCATTGGCTGTATGCCCGCCAACTGGGACGTCTGCCCACAAGACTGCTGCACTTACAATCCGCGGCCTCGGCCAAGGCCAACTACGGAAAAATAGGCATTTGGTTTCGTAATAACTTCGATCGGACCCAATCGCAGGCCAAGAATCGAACTATCCACACATTGAACAGGGATGTAAAAGCACGAAAAGTCAACTTTTCTGAGGTAAAAGCACTTCACCCGTCGCAAAAACTGGACTTACAAATAGAATCTCCCTGACCCAAAACACATCAAGGCATTAGGAGAAAAAGATGTCTATTTGCTCTTCGTTAAGATTTTTATTGACTGCAAGTTCGATCGCCGTGCTTTGCCTTTCAACCACGACTGAAGTTAACGCTCAACGTGGTTTCAGAATTGGCAATATCATGCAAGCCGGTGGCGGCCAAGGCTTTCGTTTGGGCGGTCCCCGCGCGGGAATGCATTTCGGTGGTGGACAAGGCGCAAGTATCGGAACACAAAACTTCGGCATGCGTTTTGGTAACGGCCAAGGCGCAAGATTCGGTGGCCAACAATACGGCATGCAGTTTGGCGGACAACAAGGATCTCAGATTGGGCAGTTCTCAACTCGCCCAACCGTCGCACCAGGCACTTACTATTACGGCGATGTTCGGCGCGGCTATTCCCAACCGATCGTAAACCAACGCTATGCCCGGCCCCAGGCAATCCAACAGCCAATCAATGGTCAGGCTTATGTGCAGCCTTCACAAGCAATTGTTCAACAACCTCTCGCATACTCGCAGCCTTTCGTTTCCGGCTCACCAACCATGATCCCAACGGTTGCCAACCCAACTAGCAATGTGGTTCAGACACAAGCCAATTTCGATGCCACTGCTCAAACGCCTACGCTATCCGCACCGATGACATTCGAAGCAGGCAACGGTACTCAACTGGACATCGCTTCTGCTCCAACAGATCCACTATCTCTAGAGCCGGTGTCAACAGAGGCAGTAACAACAGAGGCAGTAACAACAGAGCCAGCAAAAAGTTCAGCGCCATTAGCTAATGAGATGGCCACTACTAAGTCAACAATTGAAACTGCTACCTCACCTGAGGCGCCCGGCGTCATTCGACTTCAGCACGCTGCCTCAGCG
>CAYMFZ010000131.1:0-11067 GCA_964389585.1 uncultured Pirellulaceae bacterium
TTGTAAAACCAGCCAACTATCCTGCGGACGCGCCGGGAAAAACTTGGACTGTGGTCAAAGCCGAAAACGGTCGAGAGGTCGCGGTATTCAGTTTGATGGGCCGAGTTTTTATGAAGCCTGTTGATTGTCCCTACACCAAGGCGAACGAAATTCTTAAGGAGATTCCCGAAAGCGTAAAGATTCGGTTTTGTGATTTTCACGCGGAGGCGACTAGTGACAAGCAGTTGATGGGACGGCACCTGGATGGTCGAGTCACCGCCGTTTGTGGAACTCATACGCATGTGCCAACCGCAGACGAACAGATTTTGCCCGGAGGAACGGCATTCATATCTGATGTTGGAATGACCGGTCCACACGAAAGCATCCTTGGCCGAAAGATTGAAAAAGTTCTTCAGGCGACACTCACTTTTCGACCTGTCCCGTTTGATGTCGCGACCGGCGATGTGCAAATTTCCGGTGTCGTAATCGACGTTGATCCGAAATCTGGAAAAGGGCAAGGCATTCGTCGAATCAAAGTGACTGAAAAAGACGCTGATATGCTTGAGGACGAGTTCGACGAGTAAGACTGTGGTTTTGCGAATTGCGACGTTTTATTCCGGCTGAACCGATCTCGTTTTTCGAATTGAAGTGCCGCAAGTCATTCTATTTGCAAAATGGAACATCTTGCCTAATGGTTTTTCAGCCCCAATTTTAGGGTGTTGAAAATCAGCCGTCACGTGTTCGGTTTTAGGTTGCAGAACCGGGTGCTAACGCACTGCGGCTGATCCTAAACAAGCTTGGCTTTGACAAACCTTTAGGCTAGGCGCTTGCTGGCCTGCTATCACTTCGCGTAATTCGACCTTGATTTGGTTAATTCATCTCGTTACGCTCCCGCCGCTTGAGTGGACACATTTCCGCGCACCGATGCGCTGACAACAAACGGGATCAGGGATGACGAATCTAAAACGAACCAACAAAATCCTAGTGATGCTTTCGCTATTCGTGATTCTCCCCATGATCGTCGTCTCTTCATCCGGTTGTATTGGGGCGATGTCTCAATTGATGTATGTGATCAAAGGACACAAAGTCCCAGCGAAATATGAGGGACTTGAAGAAAAGAAAGTCGCCGTTCTCTGTTTGTCGGACGCCTCTGCATACGGTCCAGACACATTGACTTACACCGTATCGAAATTCGTCAGTGTTAAACTTGCTCAAGGCGTGAAAGATGCTGAGATCATTCATCCCTCCAAGATTGAAAACTGGATTGACGAAAACGGCTGGGAAGAGTCAAACGTGGTTCCGCTTGGCAAAGACGTTGGCGCGGATATGGTTGTCGTAATCGAAATCGGATCATATTCGATTCACGATGGGGCGACGATCTATAAGGGAAGTGCCGATCTGAACGTGTCTGTTTATGACATCGAAAAAAATGGCCAAGTCTCATTCGTACATGGACCTGACGTGTTTTCGTTTCCAGAAAATGGTCGACCAGCAATCCAAACGACAGAGCGCAAATTCGAGACGTTCTATCTTGCTCGTTTGACTGAGTACATCTCGCGCTTGTTCGTGCCGCATGACAAAATGGAAACATTCGCCGATGACGCGATGATGTACTAATCTCAAAGCGTTTACAGCTTCGGCGGAGGCCTTTTGACTTTAGGCATCGCATTCTCACGCGGCTGAGGAACAGGGCGCGGGCGATTGTTATTGTTGTTGCCTTGGCGCTGGGGGCGTGGTTGAGGTGGAGCGGTATAAGCCTGCTTCCACTTCCATCCAATCGGCGTTGCCAATTCGCGTTGCGCCATCAATGCCCATGGAGTTCCCGGATGCTCTTCAATCACTCGATTCAAATAAGATTTTGCCTTATTTAGTAGTTTTGTGTCTTGGCTTCCTGTTTCAACCCCGTCGGCAGGAGTCAGAATCCAAGTGTTGTTTTGGGGCGTATCGGCATCTCGCGGTGCATCGAATTTCAGCTTCGTTTTAACCAGCGCGAGCATCGCGTTGTAAGATTCCGCCCGGACTTTGGCCGCAATGGATCGGCCCATCGCAAGATCGAAACCGGCTTGCCAACGAGGCGAAATTTCATTGCTTCGATCTTCCTCACCCGATTTGAGGATGTCGTACAAGCGATTGACGGCCGGCTCGACAATGGCGGCAGATTGTTGAGCTTGATTGATCGAATCGACAAACCGGGCTTCGTTGGTTTTTTCGAATCGCAGTCGTGGAGACTCAAGTTTGCCAGTTGTTGTGAACATGGCTGCTTTGACAAGCGCGTCACGCGATTTGTTTTCTTTTAAGCGAGCATGGTAAGTCCGATTGGAAACGTAGTCAGGCTTGTATCGCCGCATCACATCGGGATCGAAAAAGTAACGTAAATACGCGGCGTAGCTTTTGGTTTCCCATTGCTTGACGCGACGTTTGGTATTTCGATTTGGATGAACGGCGAAATAGATGCCGCCAGTTTCATAAGCCAATCGCGTCAGATGAAACGGGCCAAAACCCGAATCGACCATCTCAAGATCATCAAACGTTCCGGTTGAGTCCAGTCGCAATCGCTCGGGCATGATCGTTTCAGGTCCTTGCGAGACGATTGCCCATTGCGGAGTTTGGTCGAATTCAGGATCCGGATCGACCCATTTGACTTGGGTTTCGGCACGGCCAAAGGGAGCAGGAACGCCGATCACATAAATCGGAATTTGCGATTTGTTGCAGACTTGAACGGCTTCATCGATTCGCGCCACGTCATCGCCCGCTTCATCGGAAACGACAAAAATTAGTACGTTCTTTTCTGGCTCGCCGGTCGTGCGTTTTACTTTTCGGTAACTAGCGTGCTGTTTGGCAGCCACAATGACTGCTTCCATCACGTTTTCAATTCCACTCGAATCGCGTTCGATTTCCTGAACGGCGGTTTTGATTTTGGCCAAACTATCCGTCGGCTTTTTCATCATTGGTTTGATGCGAGAGCCAAATGCGTAGACTTGAGTCATGAGACGCGGATCACCTGAGCCGTCGTCGAAAGCTTTGTGGCCGGCTGCTTCGAGGATGCCTAGCTCGTCGTAAATCCGATCAAACCGATCAAGAATTTCTTCACGTTGACGCATGAGGCTCGCGGATTGATCAAACATCCAGATGACGATCGTTTCGCGTTCCTGCATTGAGTTGAGAATTTCCTGCGACATCCTGTCGACCGCGCCCGATGCGGCTTTGACGGAGTTGCCAACTGAGCCCTTTACGGGAACGCTTGCCATCGTTTCAGCGGTCGCTGCGATGAAGTCGTTATCTGTGATCAAATCGCCTGCGTCACGAATCTCCATTTCTAGATCGACGGCGTCTTCGGAGGCGAAGTCGAATTCTGGGGCTTGAGCTGCGGCTGTTTCGAAACCATCATCGCCATCGGCTCCAATGTCTTCCGAGACGAGGTCATCGAATTCGATTTCCAATGAAACGTCGTCTTCTTCTACCGCTTCGACTACATCGTCAACCGTGAGGCTGACGGATTTCTTTTCTGGCGCTGGCATTACGATCCGAGCCAGCAGGATCAGCACAACAAGGTGGAACGCAAGACTTACGATCCAAAAAGGGACTTCGCCATCAATCGGCGTTTCGACTTTTCCCGTTTTTATTTGCCACCAACGGCGGAGGTTGCGGATACTCAAGTGGGTCTCCGATATTTGCTGGGAAGATCGAAAGGTGATGACGCCGATTATCCCGAGCAAGCTTCTGTTTGCCTTTTGTTTGCTTTACCGAGATTCTCAAGTGTCGTACTTACATTTTCCGTCGAATTATTGAATCGGGCAACCCAATTCCATTGAAAGCGACTTCAAAACCGAGAATTGGCCCTAGTTTTTACGTTGAATCCGAAAGTGAATCTTACCAAAACGGGTAAGTACCCTGCACCAAACCTCGCCCGGCAGTCGGTTTGTTGTAAATTCTAATTATGGCCAACGAACGAATCGGCTAAGATTTAGGCGACTACGTTAACCGTTGTAGAAGTTTCAAACCAAGTTTTTGTGGATTCCCACTCATGTATTTTAGAAATCGAATTATTCAAAACGTCGTCTTTGTGTTTGCGTTGTACGTCATATCAATTCCGGGCGTGATGTATGGCCAGGGCCAAACGGATCCGCTGACAGACCCTACAGCACAAACGCAAACGAAGGCTGCACCAAAGACTGCAACGCCGGTTAGGCCCAAACCCGTTACGAAACCAGTTGATCCTTTGGCATCGCCCAATCAGCCAGCCGTTCAGAAGCCTGCCCAACCTCGAACTCAACAGTCTGCCAAAAAAGTCGAGTTTCCCAAGCCAGAAGATATGATTCTCGACACGTCAGACGGTGTTCGATTGAGAGTCACCTATCTCGCTCCACCAGAGAAACAGAAACCAAAGCAAGCGAAAGTTGGATCTCCAACCGAGGCAGCACCAACTGGACCCGATAAAGCTGTGCCATTTATTTTGCTTCACGATTGGGAAGGCAGCCGGAATGATTTGGCGCAGTACGCGATCTTTCTTCAACGGCAAGGTCATGCGGTCATCGTGCCAGATTTGCGTGGTCACGGTGGAAGCACCGAAGTCGTTGGCGTTAACAAGCCAATCGACGCGACGAAATTTCGTAAAAACGAAGTCATGATGGCGCAAAAAGATATTGAGCGTTGCAAAAAATTCTTAGTGCAGCAACACAACAAAGGCGAAGTGAACATTGACTTGTTGTGTGTTGTGGCGGTGGGAAAGACTTCTGTGCTTGCCGTGCAGTGGACTCTCAACGATTGGGTCGCGTTTCCCGCCTATAATTCCGATGGAATCAAACAAGGCCAAGACGTCAAGGCTTTGATGTTGGTTTCGCCTTTGAAGAAATTGGCGGGGGTTTCGTTGCTGCCAACTTTGAAGCACGGACTGTTTTCCGGTGGGCGAGCGACGATGCCTGTGATGGTCGTCTGGGGAGCCAGCGAAGAAACGGCGAAAGAGTCTGAGGCGATTTACAATTCTCTCAAGAAATCTCGCCCGGATCCTTCTGATATTGCCGACCCAGCCGAACGAATGGCAAATACAACTTTGTTTAGTGTGCCGATTCGCAAGTCGCAGTTTTCTGGCAAACAGATGATCGAAAAGCAAAGGGTCAACGGGTTTTTTGCCTATGTTACGAACCTGATGTTTGGAAATAAGGTCATCGCGCGAGCGGAAAAATTTCCGTGGACGACTCGAGAGGTAAAAGAAGAAGATGACGAGTAAGCGAGCGTTGTGAATAACACGTGGCTTGGAGTCTTTCGCTGATTTCAGTCTTTTCGTCCTCATGCGGTAGTTTAAAGCCGTCATCGGTAACTCCGTCCCGCAGAATCGCCTGACTTTCGTGAACGCCGAATCAATAAGTTCATCATTTTGCAATGAATCAACGTTTCACCGTGAATCAATGTTTCACAGTGGGTTAACATTTCACTGTGAATCAAGTGAAATTTTCTGCAGTCGGAAATTGTGGCATTTCACTCTGTGAAATAGCGCCAGCCCCCTATGCGAAGCGAGGGGTATCCAGACCTGAGTTATTTTTGTGTCTGAGAATTCAGGAGGAGTTGCAATCAATATCGAATGTTGCGAGTTGATTTTGATTTGTGTTTTAACAGTGTGGGAGTGATGCTCGACTCTTTCACTTCGTTCGGAGATGGCGCTCGTTCACGGAGTGAACGGCCACAATCCTGCAGTCAACGACCACAATACCGCAGCCACTGTTTTGCGACCACTATTCTGCGGTCAATATCCGCTTATTCGAAACGGCCGACCAAGAAGTTCTAGCTCAAGCTTTTTCACTCAATAAACCGGAATTCGAATCGCGGTCCCATCGGGCGTGTCGACTGGATTATTAAGCTTGGTTCGATTGGCCAAATAGATATCGAGGTAAAAATCAGGTTTTCCAAAATACCGCTTTGAAATCGACTGAAGCGTTTCGCCAGGTTGAATGACGTGGTTCACAAAACGCGTTGAAGTGGACTCAAGTTGAGTACTGGCACGTGTCTTGATCGCAACCAACTGACTCTTACCTTGGTCATTCAAACCAAACGGTAGCATGGTTGGCGATTTTTGAGCGGAAGTGTTGTCAGTTTGGAAAACAGACTCGCCATTGTTGATTTTGTTTGAGTTTCTATTCGGAATTTTAGCTAGACCTGTCGAATGTGAGCCCGGCGGTTGTGATCGCAAATCGGTGTCGCTTTGCGATGCCAAATTTTCAAACCTGGTATCCATGCTGTTGATTCGATTGGCAACACGATCTGGCAAAGGTTGGCGCGACACGACATGGTTTGATCGAGTTTGCCCGACCGGATTGTGTGCAGGTTTAATCCTTGCTACAGGAGCAGCCGCGGAACGAGGTGGTTGATTCCATTGCATGGGTGGTGCTGCATTTGTTGTTTCGGAAGCCGAGCCGATAACCGATGCTCGGTATGGCGTGTTTGAATCAGCATCTTCGATTGGAGCTGGTGGATCGGAGTATGAGAATCCAAACGATTCAGCCAAGCTTTGTCCGTTGCCGGTAGCTCTCAAATTCTTGGGTTGAGTAGTTCTTTGCCCGTTCGATTGGATTTTCGCCTCGAAGCCATCCAAACGGTCTCTCAAACGTGGCTCAAAGTCTTCGTCAGAAAAATCTCTTGGGCTGGTCGTGTTCCAATTGGATGCCAATTTCTGTCGTTGATTGGATTCGATCGTGAAGTCTGGCTGGTCAATTACGAGTTTGGGAGCTCCGAGTTGCTGATCGGTCTTGGCGATCGCTTTTAAGTTTCTGATTGGATCCGAATGGTTTGGCATATTTCCCAATCGTCCAGCATTGTGAGGCGCGGCGATTGGAGAATTTTCTATTTCAGCCATGATCGAGGAGAAGTCGGGAATGTCTTCTTGCTTGACGGCTTGGGTACTAACCGTGGGCTCAGCGTTTGACCGCTCAGAATTCGCAAGCTGGCTGGGAGGGGGAAGCATGATCTGGGACGTATCAATCGAATTTTCCGCGCTCGTTGGTGCTGACGAAGCCGGAAGTCCGAACCGAGACTGAATTGGCTGACGCATGGTCGCGATTGGAGCGGGACGTTTTTCAACGATATCAAGTCCAGCGACGGTCAAACGCGATTGCACTTTGCCTGAATCGGATTCAATGTCGGCCTGTGTTTGTAGTGCAGGCTGATTGGGATCGGTCGGCGAGTGGTTGTTGACGTAATTGCCAAATGCAAAAGCGGCGACAACGCAGACAAGTGCGATCGAAATTTGTTGAAACGAGGCCATTACTAACTCCATGAATAAGCGACTTCGCAACCGATATCATCAGTTACGAGTCATTCAACTTAAGTGCGCCTCCCGCGACACGGTTGAATGACTTGAACGCCAATCCATGGCATGCGACGAATAGAATTCGTTTGCTGAAACGAGTTTTCGCCTGATTGTGAGACTTTGATCGTTTTGATCTCAGTCTTGGAACCATGTAAATATTGCACATGGTGCACTGGAGTTACGGAAATTGAATGGCTTTGGGTCGTTAGAAGTTTGTTGGAATTCGGGTTTTTCTGATCACGTAAGAGATGCTGTCATTGATCGCCGAAAGCGTCGGTGACTTTGCTGCATCTTTGTTGCTGTCAGCATTCGCTGACGAAAAAAGCCGTCGAGCAAACTCGACGGCTTTGAAGTTTAAAATCGGAATAACCCGAAAGGTCTCTCTACATTGACAAAACACTTACGCAGCGTCTGGATCGACAATGCCCGGGTTTAGCCCAACCGTATTCATTAGCCACAATAAGGCTGGTGAAGCGATGAAGATTGAGCTGTACGTTCCAACCAATACACCGATGACGAGTGCAAAAGCGAATCCATGAATCGCGTCGCCGCCGAACCAATAAAGAATGAACACAACGATGAAAGTTGTCACCGAAGTCAAAATCGTACGACTCAATGTTTGGGAAATACTTGTATTGATCATTTCTGCCGTAATCTCTTGACGTTTACCACGAACTTCGCGGATTCGGTCAAACACCACGATCGTATCGTTCAACGAGTAACCAATCACGGTTAACAGCGCCGCCACGATCTCAAGACTAATCTTGAACTCATCGACTCCAAGGAAACTAAATGCTCCCGCCAGCCAGTGGCTAAGTGCGATGGCACCGAGCACGATCAGAACATCGTGAACGAGCGCGATAACCGCGGCTAAACCGAAGGCGACGTTTTGGAATCGAATCCAAACGTAAGCGATGATGCCAAGCAAACTGGCGATGATCGCGGCCAAAGCCTGAAGCTGCGTCTGGCCCGCGATTTGACCACCGACTTTACTTGTGGTTGGGAAGTAAGCTTTCTGATTAAATTCCTCAGTCCAGACAGAAAGGATTCGGTCCGCTTCGCTTTCTTTCATGACGTCCATGGTGACAGACCAATTTTCGGAAACCGTCGTCATGGCCGATTCGTCTTCTTTTACGTCGTCAGAGTAGACACTGATTTGATCTTCATCCAATTCCAACTCAGCACGCTCGGACGCTTCAACCAATAATGCGGTCAAAGATTTACCCGATACGCCAGGATCTACTTTCAAAGTTCGTTTGACTTTGAGTTCCTTAAATGGAATTGGCTGAGTTTCCACTGGAAATTGTCCATCATCTTGAGATGTCGACGCTTCGCCAGTGGCAGGCTCATCATCGGCCTGCACTGCGGTGTTGTCATCCTCGCCTTCTTGCTGAACTGTTTCAGCTTCAGGTTGATCGTCTTGATAGGTAAGTAAAGACGTGGTCAAGGAAGTGATCGTTGGCATGGCTCCAATCGAAGGTCCCTCACGGCGACTGTTGGCAGATCGAAGAGGTTTCGCAGAAGGCATTTTGCTTGAAGCTGGATTTTCCCCAATCACTTCGGCGTTGTGCACAATGACTTTGGCGTTGTGCAGCTTCAAGCGGCCTTTGAAAACATCCGCAAGAATGTCTGCAAGTTGGTCGAATTTTTCTTGAGGAGGTCCTTCCCACGCGGGTAGGTTGCTATCGACTTTGAAAACTCTGTCTGCCAATAGAGGATCGTTGTTGGATCCAAACCCAGTCACGGTGAACTCAATTTTCTCACCGTTGTGTTCGCGGTTCTGCGCCTCAAGCTCTTTTCGAATGTCTTCGACTTTTTGAGGATCTTTAAACACCATTCGAACGGTTGAACCGCCACGAAGATCATGGTTCAGGATTTTTGGACCGAGCATGAACATGCCAGCAAGGCCGGCAATAATCAATGCGATTGAAACCACACTGGTCATGCTGATCTTATTCAAGAAGTTCCATTTCTTTCGTTCAAGGATTCGAGTCATGTTAAGTTTCGTCAACCAGCGCTTTCGCTCGAATACGTCAAAAATCAATCGCGAAACATAGATCGCGGTGAACATACTCATCAAAATACCGAGGATCAAAGTAACCGAGAATCCTTTGATTTGCTCGGTTCCGATCACGTAAAGAACAATCGCCGTAATCAAGGTTGTAACGTTGGCGTCGATAATGGTCGTTGTCGCTTTATCGAATCCATTTCGAATCGCCATCCTCAAGGCCGCGCCCCGATCCAGTTCTTCACGGATCCTTTCAAAAATCAGAACGTTCGCGTCAACAGACATACCGACTGTCAGTACAAGACCCGCCAAACCTGTCAAGGTAAGCGGCTGATTGATCGCCATGACCAACGCGAGAATCAAGACCAAGTTCAACAGCAAAGCGACCGTCGCGACGATTCCAGCGAAACGGTAATAAATCACCATGAAGACAAGGACGAGAATCAAAGAGCATCCGATTGCCCAAAATCCTTTTTCCTTCAGCTCTTTTCCAAGGTTGGACTCGATGAAGTCACGACTGATGGGTGCCTTGTTGAGAGCGACATCCAGTTTTCCACTTTCAAGGTTAATGATCAACTCACTGACTTCTTCAGGAGTGAACTCACCTGTGATGCGGCCATTCTTGTAAATTGCCGATTGAATGTTGGGAGCTGAATGAAGTTGACCATCTAGGACGATTCCCATTGGCCGATCAATATTCATTCGAGTAAGCATGCCCATTTTGGAACTGCCTTCGTCGCTGGTTTTAAACGCGACTGAGCCTCGACCTTTTTCGTCCGTCGTCGAGCTAACATTTGTTAGATGTTTACCTTCGACGTTTTGGTCTTCGTCTGGTTGAATGACAAGGATCTGGGGAGTGCGAATGTCATTCTGCTTACACCAAATCGCAAATGCTCTTCCGCGTTGACTGTCTTCACCAGAGAAAGCAAACGTATTCAAGTTGTTGATTAGCTCACCAGTGCTCTTCTTTCGTAGCAGGTTTTCGCGACCTGGAACGAATTTGAAAGGATGAACTTTTCGGACGATTCCATCACCTGTTGCGACGCGAGCAAGTGCGACCCACATCGCGACTGTTTTTGGTTTGTTATCGGAATCCATTTCGATGACTTTGCGACTTCGGCTGCCCGCTTCTGCCATTGTTCTGGCTGCCGCGACTTGAGCAGGGAAATCTGTAGGGTTGGCCAGAATTCGAAATTCCAGCTTTCCTGCTTTGACCAGTCGATCCCAAATTCCATCTGCCTCTGAGGGGTCAACGGAAGGAATGGTGACTTCGATTTTGTCGACACCCAACGGACGAATCATGATCTCTTTGGTGCCCGAAGGATTCACACGGCGAATGAGCGCGGGAATGATATCGGCCGCTTCTGGTTTGTCTCCAAATCCATCGCCCTCGACAAATGCATCAAGGTTAAGAGAACCAATCATGTTGATTCCACCACGAAGATCGACACCCAATTTAGGTGGCCATTTTGTCCAGATCATCAACGAGGCAACGAAAAGAGCAATCAAGACAATCGCCATTCGGCCGTTGTACTCAGAAAGCTTTAACGAGTTGGAAATCATTTTGGCTAGAAACCAGCCAAGTACGATGACGGCAACCAAGGCCAAGAAAGTAAACCAACCAGTTCGGTAAAACGGAACAACGTCGATGGCATTTTGAACAGCGTCTGCTGCTTGGGCCAAGAAAATGCCGTTGGGAATGGATTCTAACATCCTGAGATTCCTAAGTGTAAATTGAAGAAGTTTCGCGTTTTATTAAAAGCTTGAATCGGTCGAAAGC
>CAYMFZ010000132.1:0-2425 GCA_964389585.1 uncultured Pirellulaceae bacterium
CCCCGATGCCTTACAAACTGAACGGTACTGAGTTCAAACTTGCTCCCGGCGAATCAATCATGATGACAACAGGTTCTCAGTGGACGATCAATTTCTCCGCGGGCGATTCATATGGGGAAAGAGAAGCCAAGCTTTCTGAAGCCGGTTCCTATTCTTTTGAGAAGTCATCGGACGAAGGTTGGGTGTTGGTCAACGACCAAGCTGAAGCCACAGCCAACCCAGAAAAGCCAAAGTACGAAACTTCCGAAGTTGCTGAAATGCTGACATCGGAATCCAATAACTCTGAAGCGGCGAAGACAGAAACAAAGCAGCCTGAGGTTAAAGACGCTCCCCAAGCAGAGTCGACTGATTCATCTGGAATTCAGCTCGATGCCCCTGCGATCAACGCTGATGGTACAAGTGTTCTTAAAACGGAAGTGATTACTGAAGAGACGGTTTCACCGATCGACATCGCTCCACCGAAGGCACCAGAAGGCGACGACAAGTAGTCTTGCCCAAGCGTCAAGACTTACAAGCCAGCGAGGGGAAACTATTCACTCGCTGGCTTTTTTTATGCGCTACGGGGCTTGGTCGATTCTCTCTCCAATAAACCTCCGCGTCCCTAGCGACCCTCGTGTTAAGCGAGACAGATTTGCGATTTCAGGCTGGCGATTTCAAATTTCAAATTTCAAATTTCAAATTCAAATTTCAGATTTGTGATTCAAATTTCAAATTTGTGATTCAAATTTCAAATAACCAAAATCTCTAACCCAAATCCAACGAAAACAATGAATCCGATTTCACAACGGCACACGTCTCAGGGAAAGTATGAAACGAACGGACTTTGATGTGATTACGAAATGCCTGAACATTCACATAGCTAATCGCACCAAACGCAAGACGCCCATTGGATTCAAACCGATGAATCAGCCCCTCGCATTCAACTTTCTCGTTCATTTGTTGCTTGATGGTTGCGAAAGTCGTCGGCGGCACGCATTCCAATTGAACGCTTGAGCGATAACTGACCTTATTCAGGAAACAGGTCTCAACCTCAGAAGCACCGTCAATCGCTTGCGAAAGCAAAACGCGCTGCTTGGGCAATGGATGATGGGCGCTTGCACTCACTTCCGTCAGGACGATTCCATCGTGAAGAAACGAAATGCAATGTCCATCAGTCGTAATGTTCATTTGCAGCCAATAGTTTTCTCGTTCCAAAGTTCGACTTGCACAAACGTCAAAGAGTTCTGGATGCACATTGCGCCCGAACAGATGAAAATTCAACTCGGTAATTTTCGGACGCGCGGATAACACTAAATGGACTTTCGAAAACAAAACTGAAATATCAATTTAAGATTCAACCAACGGCGACATCAATTCAAACGCTCGTCGTTGTACTCTCTCATTGTATTGCTGGAACGAAATAAAGTCTCTGTCACTAATGACATTTTCGACTTCGTTTCAACAAAACGTAAACTGATTTCTTAGAGAAAAAAACTAGATTCAAGTTGACAAACAAAATCTTCTCGGGGCGTTTTTTGGCACGACTTTTTTTGACTCGAAAAACGCACATTCAAACCTGGGTCAGCACGTCGTATGCCACATGGACGCCGGCTGCAATTCCAAACCCACGGAAAATAAATAAAACACAAAAAACAATACTGGCAAACGTTCGGAAGATGAACGTTGATAGCTCAAAGTGATTTCCTGCCGGATTGAAAATGCTGTAGTGAAGTGCTGCGAACAAAACGCTGACGGCAACAACGCCGACGACGGAGGCAATCTGTTTGTCGGGAACCAGTTTTCTTGCCCACAACGTCAGCAATGAAAGCAAACCAATTCGAAAAATCAATTCTTCGTAAATGCCGCTGCCAACACTCGCGACAATCCCAGCCCAAAGAGCACTCGTGGGTTTAGCTGTTGTCACGGCATTCGAAACAATCGCAGGATCACCCTCAACCAATCTAAGAATGGCGTTGGCCGCCCAAAACATAATTAGGCCCAAGCCAACAGCTTCGGCCAACATTCCTACCAAAAACTTTGGTCGAATCTTCCAATGGTCGTGTCGCTGGTGATGCCAAATCAACAAGATGGCAATCGTGACGATAGGCAGAACAACAACGCTTCCCAAACCCAACTGATGGAGTGGCTGATGAAACCATTGATCAATGCCACTACGCAATGACTGGTGGCCCAAAAGAATCGAACCCAGCTCATAAAACATCAACAGCGGAAGAACAAAAGCCAAACACACAATCGGACGTCGCGTTTCGACGTGATAAAGCGAGCTTTTTTGCTGCTCAAGTTTCCGCCGCCGGTGAGCATTGGTCTTCGATTCAAAAACAGCCTCGATGGATTTGCTGACAAGACAAACGTCGGCGTTCGGGGGTTGATTTCGTGTCGTCCCATCGGGAATCTGGTGGATTGGAGTGGGGCTTCCCCCGGACTT
>CAYMFZ010000132.1:2435-6943 GCA_964389585.1 uncultured Pirellulaceae bacterium
GCGCCCTGGGCTATCGCCTGCCGTCACGTTTTGCCCAGGTACCTTGCCGGCGCTGCGGGTTGGCTCGTCATGGTTTGTTGGACAAGCAAGTGAGTATGCTTCCGGGTGTTCAGACTGCCGGTCACGAACATCTTCAGATGCAGTGGAAGCCCCTATCTTCTGACCGGCTTCTCCGTCTTGATTCAATTTCGAACTACGTTCTGCCCTTGCCAGTTTTGCTTCCCAGAAACTCGAACGCCGTGATTGTGAACGATCACTTCGAGCTCGTTCACTATGAGTTCGGTTATGACTTGGTGGCAGTGGATCCAAGGCACCCTCTTCACGCGTGGGCAAGCTCGAACGATTCTTCCTCCGAGTTCGCTTGCGGTTTCGATTTGTGTCGAGGTCCATCGTGACGTCCAACGCTTGATACCAGTGGGCGTGGATCGTAGCTGTTTTCAAGGGCCACTCCAACGTTGATATTTCGCCGTTGATGCGAGCATAAACTGATGTTGACTTCGCAAAACAACGAGTTTCCTTTGAGTTTCTCGAGAAAGAAAATTGCGTGCCGAGCCTACGAAAAGAAAATCAATTGAAATTCAATTCGGATCAAACGGAAGTCCATTCTATCGCGGAACGACCAAGTCGCGCCAACGCTTCGTTCGATTTCGAAAATGGCTTGCTACCAAAGAAGCCACGGTGAGCTGACAACGGAGAAGGGTGTGGCGATGCGATGATTTCGTGACGAGACTGATCGATGAGCGAAGTCTTTTTCTCGGCAGGCTTGCCCCACAACACGAAGACCACTCCTTCTGGTTGCTCATTGAGTTGACGAATCACTTCGTCGGTAAATTTTTCCCAACCTTGTTTTCGGTGAGAGTTCGCTTCGCCATCTCGCACTGTCAAAACGGTGTTGAGCAAAAAGACTCCTTGGTCGGCCCATGCCGAAAGGTTGCCGGAGGTTGGAGCCTCAACATTCAAATCATCCGCCAGCTCCTTGAAGATATTTCGCAGCGAAGGGGGTAACTTCATTTCGCCTTCAACTGAAAAACTCAGGCCGTGCGCCTGATTCGGGCCATGATAAGGATCTTGCCCAAGAATAACGACTTTTGTTTCGGCAAATGACGTCAGGCGAAAGGCTGAAAAGACATTGTCGACCGATGGATATACTGTTTCAGTCTCTCTTTGCGAATCGACGAATTCACAAAGCGAAACGAATCCTGGCGATTGAAAATGCGACTCCAAACGAGGCGTCCAATCGCTTTCACTTGGCCAGCCGGTTAGCGTGTTGTTGCTCATGCCGTTGGCACCGTCGATTCACTGGGACGAAAGTCAATCAGCTGAAGCTCAACGTTTCGTCGTCCCCGAAAATCATTGATGACAGGACGGAAAGCAAAATCATAAAGCGCGTCTTCGTCAGCAAGGTCTTTCACCCAGTCACCCTTGCCAAACGCAACGGCGCGAATCGTGGCGTCATGTTGCCTCAATCTTAAATCGAGATGCCGACCGTCAGCGCCCATCGTACGAGCGGGCTGGGCAAGGCGAACACCCGACGCACACAACACCGGGCGCGGATTCTCTTGACCAAATGGGGCGAGTTTTTCTAGATCATTCATCATGTTGATCGTGATGTGCCCAATCAAAGCCTCCGCATCAATGTCCAGATCAGGTACGAGTTCTGCGACACTGACTTGCCCGATGACTTGCTCACAGAAATCTTCTCGAAACGCATTGATGTTCTTGGGATCAATCGAAATGCCAGCCGCAGCTTCGTGCCCTCCAAACTTAATCAAATGCTGCTTGCATCCTTCAAGAGCTTGATACAAATTGACGCCGCATGATGAGCGGCAAGAACCGACGCCCGGTCGATTGTTCAATGAATCGGTCGAAATCATGATCGTCGGTCGGTGATACATCTCGGCAATCCGACCGGCGGCAATTCCGATTACGCCCAAGTGCCAATCATGATCCGTAAGAACCAAGGCGGCTTCGGTTTCGGGATCGTGGTTTTCTTTGATCAGCTTTTTCGCCGAGCGCAGAATTCGACGATCCAGTTTGTCTCGATCCTGATTTAGTTTGTCAATGTACTCGGCAAGCGCCTTGGCACGTTCCTCGGTTTCACAAGTCAGCAACTCCACGCCGAGCTGCGCCTGGCCGAGC
The DNA here is from genome assembly GCA_964389585.1 of uncultured Pirellulaceae bacterium. Classification (GTDB taxonomy): domain Bacteria; phylum Planctomycetota; class Planctomycetia; order Pirellulales; family Pirellulaceae; genus Mariniblastus. Next base: position 4,575 of record CAYMFZ010000132.1, read on the forward strand.
CGTCCCGACGCATTGAGTCGAGGGCCGATTCCAAAACCAATGTCTTCGGAGCTTAGACGCGGTTTGTCGATGCATTTCGCCAACGTCATCAAATGATTCAGACCAGGGTTCGCAAACTGCCTCATGCAGTTAAGCCCATGGTGAACAATGATTCGATTCTCGTCCAACAAAGGCACGACGTCACAAACAGTTCCAATCGCTGCGAGAGAAACGGCGGCGAATAAGAAGTTGCGATACTTCTCTGGAAGTTTTGGCGACCCACAGTGGCATTGGCACAACGCCCACGCGAGCTTGAACGCAACGCCCGCTCCACAAAGCCCAGCAAATGGATAGTCATGACCGGGCAGGGCAGGGTGGACGATCGCATCGGCGTCAGGCAGAACCAAACCAGGATGATGATGGTCCGTAATCACGATCTGCATTCCCTGCTCTTTGGCGAACCGGACTTCGTCGACACTCGTGATGCCACAGTCTACGGAAATGATCATCTCTGCGCCGCGCTGATGAAGCTTTCCAAGCGTATCCACGCTCAGACCGTATCCATCATCAAGTCGGTTGGGAACAAAATACGAAACATCGCCACCGATGAGTTTCAGGCAGCGATAAAGGATCGCAGTCGAAGTCATCCCATCGGCATCGTAGTCGCCGTAGATAAAGATCTTCTTCTTGTCGGAAACTGCCGTGTAGATTTTCTCGACGGCTTCGTTCACGCCGGGAAGTTCTTGGGGAGCGCGGAGCCCTGTCATTTTCAAATTGAAAAACGACTCGATCTGCTGAGGCTGAGAAATTCCGCGCAAGGCAAGAATCTGGGCAACGACTGGCGAAACGTTCGAGCTTCGTTCGATGGACTGAACGAGTTGGGTATCATGAGCACGGAGAGTCCAGCGCAAAGCCATAGTTGATCTTCCTTTTTCAAGTTCCTGCAGGGCTTGCGATGCAACCGCCATTCGCCAAGCGATCTCTTTCTCAGGTTCGCCATCCTATGAAGATACCGAAACATCGGCAAGGAACTGACCTGTCCGAACTTGGTCCAAGCGTGGTTTGTGTGGAGCGTATCTTGTTGAATCTTCGCGTTTTGACCACGGAGTGATCAACGACTATTGGCGAATTCAATCATGATCTGGATTTCGCTAAACCTGTTCGGTTTTAGGCCCTTGGATCGGAACTTCAAATACATAGCGCATAAAAACAACCACGCGAATTCACGTGGTTGTTTTTGAATGTAAATTGGTTCAATCAGCCGTAGCTGTTGTGCACCGAACACGTCGACTACTTTTTCTTTTCAACGTGAAGTGTTCTCTTTCGCAACCGAGGAGAATACTTCTTCAGCTTAAGCTTTTCGCCACCACCCTTTTTTCGGATCGTGTAGTTATAGTCACCCGTTTCTTCACAAACGAGATGAACGATTTCCAGTTTTTTCTTGCTTTTGCCTGCCATTGGGAACCTCGAGGTCACCTAAGTTTCTATTCATAAATCGAGTCGCGAAATATAGCAGAATTCGCGAAAGCGTGTAAGCCTAAACCTGCGTTTTGGCCCTCTAAACCTGTGTTTCGGCCTATTATCGACGTTTCTTAGGTATCGAGCCACTTTCGGCAATGTCGGCGACGATGGTTTTTACGCGCATGAAAAGAACCCGCCAAGATCTTGACGGGTCTTTAAAGGAATGATTCGGTGACCAACAGGAGCTATTTGCCGAGCGGCATCACAAGCTTGAAAAACCGAGGCCAGTGGCTTGAATTCTATTCTTTGTTTCCTTCAAACGGATTTGTCTTTGTGTCGGTGCTCGTGTCAACTTCAGGCCGCAAATCACTTACGACCGACTCATCTGAAGTGTATTTCGACAACGGAGATGGTCGCCCGTAATAGTAACCTTGCCCTAATTGGAAACCCATCTGCACGAGGATGTCGTGACACTCGCGAGTCTCAACGCCTTCAGCCAAGGTTTGAATACCAAGATTGTTGACAAGGTTCGCGAACAAGGCGACAAGCTCCTGACGCTTGGCTGGAGCATGTTCAATGTTCTTGGTCAGCTTCATATCAAATTTGAGGAAGTCTGGACGAACTTCACCGAGTTCGACCAAACGGGCTCGCCCCACGCCAAAGTCATCGAAGGCCAGCATGATTTCCAAATCAGAAAGCACGGCACAAAGTTCTCGCATCATCGTCATGTTGGTTGATGCACCTTCATGAATCTCAAGTGTGATCTTCTGTTCTGGTGCTGCTTCACGAACTGCTTTTAATGAATCGTAAAACTCCGCTCGATCAAGTTCTTTGGGATGCGTGTTTACAAACAGATTCGAATCTGAACCAAAGGCGGTTCCAATTTCAACTCCGCGTAAGCGAAAGGCTTCGCTGAGTTGGGCTTCGAG
>CAYMFZ010000132.1:6972-11051 GCA_964389585.1 uncultured Pirellulaceae bacterium
ATTTCGTGTGGAGACTGAAGACCGAACAAACGACTTCGCCCCAAAACTTCATATCCGATTCGAGACTGGTCATCGAGTCGAACGAGCGGCTGAAAGTGAGGATACAAGCCGCCGTCGCTGATCAATCGCTCGAATTGAATCATCGCCAATGCTTGATCGCAAACGTCCTCTTGAATGGTGTGATGTTGGGTTGTGGCTTCTTGTTTGCTACCTACTCGAAAAACCAGTGCCGCGAAGTGAATCAAGTCATTTTCCTTGATCTCGATTTCGCCTTGAACTTGCTCTCCATTGACAAAGGTTCCATTTGTGCTGCCTAGCTCATGCAGAATCAGAGTTCCACTTTCACTTTGCTTGATCTCTGCATGGTTTTTTGAAATGCAACCAACTGGCAAATGCAGCGACGAATCCGATCGACGACCGATCGAGAACGGAAACGAATGAATCGAGTACTGTCGATTTGGCTGAGTTTCATCAATTTGACCTGTAAGGAACCATTGGCTGGCAGCAGCCTCTACAGATGTCGAATTGGCAAGTTGATCGTTCATGTGACTGATGTAAGTGTTTTCGTATTGAAAATGACATGTGAGCGGAAACCCGCTGAGAGTTTGTAGCTTTGGATTTGGAGGCAAGCTGAAACAAAGCCAAAAAACTTGACGGTTTCCCAAAAACACGGCTTACGTTGTCATCATCCGAGCCAATTATTTTCCGGATGTTCTGATTGTTTCAATTATTTGAAATGCATCACCTACTTACACATCCCTTGAAGCATCACCAATTCCGACGAACCTGCGTAAGCGTATCAAAGGTGCCGAATCAACCGAAAACTGGCTGGAAGGTCGATACTAAGAACGCGCAGAGAATCGGAGTTTTCCAATTCCATTTTCGTCGCCTGACGCCAGTGAATAAGCCCTCCGTGAAGTTCTTGCCCAAAACACATCATGTCAACAAATACTGCACCTTCGTCCACATTGAGCAACAGCCTCCTGGCAACGATCATGGCGGACGAATCGTTTCGCCCATCTGAGCCTGCGACGCTTCAAGAATCTGGACTGCCGGTCTCGTTAGTCGAGGGCCTGATCATTAAGCGATTGGGCGTGGTTGGAATTAGCAGCGGTCGCCAATTGGCCAACGATTTATGCTTGCCATTTGCCGCACTTGAGACGATGTATCAGCAGCTTCGCTCACGGCAAATGATCGTCCACAAAGGCTCGGCTCCTCTTAACGATTACAGCTATGCGCTGACGGAAAACGGTCGTGACCGAGCCGCCGTTGCTCGGCAAGCTTGCTCTTACGTGGGACCAGCGCCCGTTCCGCTAATGGATTACGTCTTAAGTGCGGAAGCCCAAACAATTCGCGCCGAATCTCCCAAACGCAAGCAGCTTGAGCATGCCTTCAAGGACATTTCCGTCAACCGAGATATTTTTGAGACACTCGGACCAGCAGTAAACTCCGGAGCCGGATTGTTTCTGTATGGCGAACCTGGCAACGGCAAGTCCACTTTGGCCCAACGCATCACGCAATGTTTTGGTCATGAGATCTGGGTACCTCACGCGATTTTTGAGGATGGCCAGATTATCAAGTTCTTCGACGCGGCCTATCACCAACCTGCGCAAGACGACTCCGACACCCTGATTCACGAAGCCGCCTACGACAAGCGTTGGGTAAAAATCCGTCGCCCGACGGTTGTCGTTGGCGGAGAATTGACGATGGATTCACTTGAAATCCGACACGACCCCAACAGCAACGTCAGTGAAGCCTCATTGCAAATGAAAAGCAATTGTGGCTGCCTCTTGGTCGATGACTTTGGCCGGCAGCGAATCGAGCCAGGTGAATTGCTTAACCGATGGATCGTTCCACTCGAAAGCCGAATTGACTTTTTGACTTTGTCATCGGGCAAGAAAATCCAAGTGCCATTCGAGCAATTGATCATCTTTTCGACCAACCTTGAACCAAGCGACCTTGTGGATGATGCCTTCTTGCGTCGTATTCCCTACAAGATCGAAATCAGCGACCCATCTCCCAAAGAGTTTCACGTCCTGTTTCAAATCTACTGCGAAAAGTTTAACTGCGAGTACAAACCGGAAATCGTTGACTATTTGTTGAACACGCACTTCATCGGAGTGAAAAGAAGATTGCGACGATGCCACCCTCGCGACCTATTGAATCAAATCCAAAGTTTTTGCGTTTACAACGAGCTTCCAATGGAAATGCGAACCGAGTATTTCGATCGTGTTGTCAAAAGCTACTTCACTGGGGTCCTTAGCAAAAACCCCGATCAACCCAAGACGATGGCAAAACCTGTTAGCTAGGCCAGAGACCCGAGCAATGACGATTGCAAGGCTTGTAGCAATTTGGTGGGTTGAATCCAAAAAACCTGAGAATACCGTTTCGACGTTTTGGACATTCGCTGAACAAAAGCTACGTTTCAAGAAGGTCACCTCACCTCAAGGCCACCTCACCTCCAATTCAGACATCCGTTTCGCGAGACATTCCATTGACTACTGAACCACTTGCAGCACAGAAAGACATTCTGGGCTACACCTTGAAAGAGCGTATTGGATCAGGTGGCTTTGGCGAGGTGTGGTCAGCGGTTGCGCCTGGTGGACTGTTGAAAGCGATCAAGATTGTTTACGGATTTCACGACGAGAAGCGCGCCCAAGCTGAAATGAAGGCGCTTGATCGCGTCAAAGAACTTCGCCACCCGTTTCTTTTATCGCTTGAGCGAATCGAGATTTTTGAAGGCCAACTCGTTGTCGTATCTGAATTGGCTGACAATAGTCTGGCCGATGTATTCAATGAGTTTGCTGCAAAAAACGAACAAGGCATTCCGCGTGACGAACTCGTCAAATACATGAAGTGTGCGGCGGATGCACTTGATTACTTAAGCGAATCCCACAATCTGCAGCACCTCGATGTCAAACCTGAAAACCTGTTGATGGTCAGTGGCCACGTCAAGATTGCTGACTTTGGCTTGATCAAGGATCTTCAGAACGCCTCTCAGTCCTTGATGTCGGGAATGACGCCGGCATACGCGGCTCCAGAACTTTTTGATGGCCGTCCAGGCGTTAAAAGTGATCAGTATTCCTTGGCGATTGTTTATCAAGAAATGCTGACTGGGATTCGACCATTCCCAGGAAACACACCTGCTCAATTGGCTGCCCAGCATATGCATGGCAAGCCAAACTTGCGGCCATTGCCAAAAGGGGATCAGCCCGTCATTGCCAAGGCACTCTCAAAGGACCCGAGTGTCCGATACATGAGCAGCCGCGAGATGGTGGAAGAGCTGTCGAACAAAAAACGCACGGTCAAAAAAGCGATTCGTCGCACGCAACCTGGCAGGTCCAACAGTGACACCGAATCCAAAACGATGCAATTCGGTGCGACCCAAAGCAATCGCGATGTCACGGCCGTCATTTCAGGTGTGGGATTGCCATTCCAGGCGGCCGAGCACAAATCGTTAGATCCACCTGTTTGCAATGAGTCTGACGCAAGACTTCAGCCTACTTTGATCGTAACCGTTGGCTCAACCGCTAACCGTGTTGCTCAGAAAATCAAGAAGCAAATTGTTCGCCGCCATGGTGCATCTGAAAACGTTCCATCAGTCAGATTGCTTTGCATTGATACTGACCGGCAAGCGTTGGGCGAGATGAAAATGGAAACGGGCTCGTGTGCTCTCACGAGTCAGGAAATTATTGAAACACCACTTCGCAAACCTGAAGTCTATCGTGGTCGAAGCAAAACGCATTTGTCTTGGCTGAGTCGACGTTGGATCTACAACGTTCCTCGCTCGCTTCAGACTGAAGGCCTTCGACCGCTGGGCAGACTTGCTTTCGCTGATCACTTTGAGACCATTTGCGATCGAATCCAAGAATCCCTTCAGCAAATTGTCGCAGAAGAAAATCTCGCCAAATCCGCTGACACTCTCGACTTGGATCCCGGTGACGGCAATCCGCGAATTGTCATTATCACTTCTGTCAGTGGCGGAGCGGGCAGCGGAATGGTGCTTGACCTTGCTTACACGATCAAGCTTTTAATGCACGAGGCTGGGCTGAAGGCTGGCTTGGTTTCAGGTGTCATGC
>CAYMFZ010000133.1:0-10959 GCA_964389585.1 uncultured Pirellulaceae bacterium
ATCCCAGTCCACCAGTCTCGTCGGAATCGCTTCCCGACTTTCTTATTCGAAACGGCATCCCAATCGCGGTCGAAAAACGCTGGGCTTTTGCCGCTTCATTCTCATCCCAGACCGGCAAAAACCCCTAAACGGCTTGAATTGCCAATCTGCCCTGCTATCCTAAGCAGCACAAATTACTGCGATTCGTCAGCGTATGCCTTTGGCTATCCTGGCGAACCACTTTCACCGATGCGCGACTTCTTGGAGCTTGAAAAAGAAATGGTTGGATCAATTCTTTGGAAACGATACCGATTTGCTTTACTGACAATGGTTTTGATCGGAGCGGCGAGCCTTTTTAGCCAACCTGTTCAAGCCTACAGCGGTGGAAGCTGGGGCAGCTCGCGAGGCGGATTCGGCAGTGGCGGAAGCTGGGGCAGCGGCGGTGGTTTGTTAGGTGGACGCCAGCCAGTTCGAAACTTGCTCAGCCGAATTGGCGGTCGCGTTGGCTCTCGGTCTTTCGGTTCAGGTGGATCGCTGGGATCGGGAGGTTCTGGAGGATCAGGTGGCTCTCTCGGTAGTCGAGGAGGGTTGCTTGGTGGAGGACTATTCGGTGGCGGCTTGCTTCGACGTCGTGCCAATGGCTCAACCGGTGGCTGGTCAGGCTCTACCGGTGGATGGTCTGGTTCAACCGGTGCTGGCTCAACTGGTGGCTGGTCTGGATCTAACGGTTCAACAAGCGTTGCTGGCTCGACAGGTGGCTGGTCCGGTTCTCACGGTTCTACTTCGATTGCTTCAATTGGCTCTGTGTCTTCGGCACCGATGTATGCATCGGTTAGCCATGGCTCAACCGGCTCTGGCTATGCAGCAAGTTCATCAGGAGCGATCTATGGTGAGTGGGGCCAAAACTATCTCAATTCATTTTCTTCTTCACCGATTATGGAAACAGGTTACTCCGTTCCCAACTACTCAATGGGTGGGTACTCGGTAGAAGAAAGCTATCCCGTTGGCGACTACGGTTTCGTGGGTGGCATTCCAATGGAAAGCAGTATTCCAATGGAAAGCAGTATTCCAATGGAAAGCAGTATTCCAATGGGCAGCAGTTTTCCAATGGACGCGATGATGGGTACACCTGTTGAGTCAGGGTTTGGCAGCGCCATCATGGGTGACGCTCCGATTCTTGATGGCGGGTCGATTGATTCGATGCTTGAAGGCGGCATGCCAATTCAAGGCGGAATTGCTCCTGCGAACGACGGCTATTACGAGGCGCCAGTCAATCCAGATGGCTCTGGCACGCAAGGCGGACTTGAGCCACCGGGACCTGGAGACGATGAGACGTCAATTCAGCGGACTCAGACGAGAGGATTGGCAAATTCTGGGACGCCGGTCGACTCTTCAGTTTTGAACATTGTTCTTCCAACGGAAGCCAAGGTCTTCATCAACGATCGTTTGACAAAGACTGCGGGAACGGTTCGCAGTTACCGTTCGAGCAACTTGAAAATTGATCGAGAGTACAAATACCAAGTCAAAGCCATCATGGTGGTTGACGGCAAAGAAGTCGTGAAAAAGCAACTTGTTTCATTGACGCCGGGTGTTGATCGAACCATCAAGTTCAATTTTGAAGAGGCACGAACAGTCGTTGCCAAGCCTGTAATCAAATCGGAGCCAGTCGTGACAAAGCTTGCTCTTCGAGTTCCTGCCAATGCGACGGTTAAGTTGTGTGGTAATGAAACAAAGCACACTGGCACGCTTCGGACGTTCGAAACGAAATCGCTTAAGCCTGGAAAAATCTGGAAAGGCTACAAAGTCGAGGTTGAATTCGATCGCGATGGCAAGACGGTCACCGAAGAGCGGTCACTCGACATGATCGGTGGAAAAGTTCATTCCCTTGCAATCGGAATCGAAACTGCGACTGACCAAATCGCGTCCAACTGATCCGTATACGACTGTTAGTTCGAATTTTACAACGAAGTTATGCGACTCAGGCCCCGTCAATTTTGGCGGGGCTTTTTCTATGTCTTAAAACGCATTCAACTGACTAGGATAGAACACCACAAAAACGTCGTTTACTCTGTCAGCAAATGTCCAGACGAAAACCAAGCTCCGAATCATCAGCCAAGGCAGATCCGCTGGCGAATGCGTCGTCTTCAAAAGCGAGCACTCGTACAAAAAATCAACCTGATTTCGAGTGGTCAAAAACTTCACGCAACGTCGCTTCAGGATTGATTCTATTTTCTCTGGTCGTCGTATTGCTTGGGCCACTTTCGAATCCGATCGCTTCACCTCATTTCAGTGCCCCCTTGGCCACGGCAGTATCTCCGATTCACCAAGGGATGTTTCTCGATCACGGATACCGATTCTTCGGTCCAGACCCTGGTCCGACTCACCGGCTTTTGTTTCGCGGAGTCAAAACAGATGGCTCGGAATTCGAAGGCCACTTTCCCAGTCGCGATCACAATTGGCCTCGATTGCTTTATCACCGCTGGTTCATGTTGAGCGAAACGTTGTTTAGTGAACAGGTCTTCAAACCGTCAGAGTCGCAATTTAAACAGCTTCAGCAAGAGTACGATCGGCAAATTGAGATTCTGCGCACCGAAGGCAAAACGGAACTGCTCGAGCAATTGAAAAATGAACGAGAACTTGAAACTGCGTTTTACAACAGCTCCAGCAAGCGTGTCGATCTTCTCGTCAAAGCCGTCGCTAATGAGTTAAAGCATCGGCACGCCGCCAAATCAATTGAGCTATTCGTTCAAGAGCGAAAGATCCCTTACCCCGAAGAAGTTTCCGATGGACTGAGCTTGGATGATCCGAGTTTGCTAACCACCGCAATCAAGATTTGCGAATTCGATGAAGCGGGCTTTCGCTCGTCTCCGAAAATTGAAGCCCTCCCCGATCATGAGGATTCGCAATGAGTGCTTCGCTCGAAAATGAAACGACACCAAGCGAACAGACTCTCAAGGATTCGATCGTCGATTTTGGTAGTCGATGGTCTCAAGCATGGAATGATTTTTGGTTTCGCCCCCAATCACCGACAACGCTTGGGCTGATGCGAATTCTGGTTGGCAGCATCGTCTTCTACACGCATCTGGTTTGGACCAAAGAGCTTTCGACGTTCTTGGGTGGCGGCGGTGTGCTCCCCAATGACTACCGAGATCTTTTCTTTGGTAACTCGTATGCTTGGAGTCATCTCGGCTGGTTTGATTCGCCTACGATATTGATGATCGTGCATGTTATTGGCTTGATCGTGATTGCGATGTTCACGATCGGCCTTTGGACTCGTTGGACAGCCATGGCAACAGCGTTGTTGGTGATCTCTTATGCGAATCGCGCGACTGGTGCGCTATTCGGATTGGATCAAATCAATGCCTTCCTATGTATTTATTTGGCCATCGGAAATAGTGGTGGAGCTTGGTCGATCGACCAACGCATCCGCTCTCGGAGATCGTTGCAAGGGCAGGGGAGTGACACCTGGACTCGAATCGCGACTCGATTAATCCAAGTCCATATGTGTATCGTCTATTTGTTCGCCGCGATTGGGAAACTTCAAGGCGATACCTGGTTCAACGGTGAAGCCATTTGGGGCGCGCTTGCCAGCTACGAATACCAAACGCTCGACATGACTTGGTTATCTGAACACATGTGGTTGGTCGCCATCCTTACCATTGGAGCGCTGGCTTGGGAGTTGACTTACGCTGCGTTGATTTGGCCGAAACTCACGCGACCCATCATGCTGGCGATCGCGATTCCAATTCATCTTGGCATTGGAATGTGCATGGGCATGATGACGTTTGGCTTGATTATGCTCGTTGGGAACCTGGCCTTTATCGAACCCAATTGGTTATCGAAATTCAAACGCGACGTAAGTTGAAAACTTCGCCTCTTCGAATTTGTATCAACCTCGCCACGCTCATTGAGCCACTAAGCCAACGTTAGGTTCCGAGTTCTTGCACTGACCTGTAACAAAGCGAAAAAAGCTCATTTCGGATTCAGGCCGATAAACCTATACTGATTGCTTGTCCCAAAAGTTGTGAGCCGTTGGCGCTAGCCTCGGGCTAACCCAATGAGTGGCTTGTTTTGCTGATTGTCCTAGCCCAAGGCTAGCGTCTTCGGCTCACTGCCGAAAAAATTCTTGGTTTTGGGATAGGTTCTTAGGTTAATGTCGTTTTCAAAACGACTGAGCCGCTGCGTCACGCGCGAGCGGCTTCCTTTTAAATGTTTGGAGAAAGTTGTGACGAAGAGAATTGCGATTGCAGGTGCTACGGGAGCAGTTGGCCGATTGGTCCGTCAAATGCTGGAACAACGAGAGTTCCCTTACGACTCGATTACTTTTTTGGCTTCGAAACGATCCGCTGGCAAGACAATTCAATTCAAAGGCGAAGAGCACACAATCAAACTTCTTGAGCCAGAAGTCTTCAACGAGATTGATTTGGTGATTGGCAGCACGCCCGATGATGTTGCGGCCGAGTTCGTGCCGTGGGCCATCGAGCGTGGAACGATTGTGGTCGACGAAAGTGGTTACCACCGGATGCTAGATCACGTGCCGCTGGTTGTTCCCGAAGTGAATGCCGACGCGATCGCGAACCACCAAGGCGTCATCGCCAGCCCAAATTGCAGCACGACGCAAATGGTTGTTGCCATGAAGCCGCTGCATGATATCTCGCGAATCAAAAGAGTTGTCGTTTCGACCTATCAGGCGACCAGCGGAGCAGGGGTGGCAGGTCAGGAAGATCTCGTGGAAGGAACGCGAAGTGCCCTCGATAGTGGATCTTATGATTACAAAGCGTTCGCTCATCCAATCGCCTTCAACGTGATTCCGCAAATCGGCTCTTCGAAGCACGAAGGCTACACGTCGGAAGAGATGAAGATGGTTTGGGAGACACGAAAGATTTTTGGCGACGACGAAATTCAAGTCTGTCCAACGTGTGTTCGCGTTCCGGTTTCCAATTGCCACAGCGAATCAATCTTGGTTGAAACCGAGTCGCCCATTTCGGTGGAAGAAGCCCGGAAAGCTTTCGAAGCTGCACTTGGGATCACGGTCGTTGATGACTTGGACAATTGCAGCTATCCGATGCCAAGCAACAGCGACGACCAAGACGATGTTTTTGTTGGACGAATCCGCAAAGACATTAGTTGCGAAAACGGATTGGCGTTTTGGTGCGTCAGTGACAACTTGCGAAAAGGTGCTGCCACCAACGCGATTCAAATTGCCGAGCTGTTAGTCTCTGGAAAGTTTGCGTCGTGCGGCATCTCAAACTAACGGTCGCCTACGACGGCTCTGACTACGTCGGCTGGCAAGTCCAAACCAACGGCATCGCGGTCCAACAGCGACTTGAAGAAGCCTGGCTTTCAGTAACCGGCGAGTCAGCACGAGTCATCGCAAGTGGTCGAACGGACAGCGGCGTCCATGCGCTGGGCCAGGTCTGCAGTGTAGCGACGGAGAGCATCCTTCCTGCCAGTCAGATACTTCGCGCGCTCAACGCCGAGACTCCGTTTGACATTTCCGTCATCAAGGTTGAAGAAGCCCGCGCGGGATTTCATGCCATTCGTGATGCGGTTCAAAAAACTTACAACTATCACATTCAGTTTGGTCGAATTCTTGATCCGCTTCGCCTTCGAACGGCTTGGTTTATTCCCGTTGAGTTGGACATCGAAGCGATTCAAGCAGCCGCCAATTTTCTGGTTGGCGAGCACGATTTTGCGAGTTTCGAAAGTTCGGGAGCTGAGCGAACTTCGACGATTCGCAATGTTTTGGAGTTGAAAGTTGAAAGCGAAATCGTCCACGGTTTTCCGGGAATGAAGATCTCGATCACCGCCAATGGCTTTCTCTACAATATGGTTCGTAACATTGTTGGCACGCTGGTTCGCGTTGGCAAAAGCCGCGAGGAAGCCGAATGGGTCCGCTGGGTTCGGGAGCAGAAAGATCGGACCTGTGCGGGCCAAGCAGCACCTGCCCACGGTTTGTTTCTCGACCATGTCGTCTATCCTGACGATGTTTGCTAAAACAACGGTTCTCACTATATTTTCAATGATTTGCCCAAGCAATTTACGATTGCGACGAACCGTACGGTATGACCGACTCGATCAACCCTGAACACGAGAGCGACGACTCAAAATCTTATCTTTCCGCTGCGCTGTTTGTGGTTTCGCTTTTATTGGCTGGGCTGTTTTACTATTTGCGAACAGCAAATTCGAACGCTTGGATTGAAATTGGTTTTGTTTTTTCTGCCGCTACTTTTATCTCGGTATTAATTTCTGAAGCCTGTGATCCATTTGCAGACGCCGCTCAGTGGGTTGGGTGCCGATTGCGAATTCCGCCCTCGGTGCGCGGAGCCACGCTTGACGCGATCGCGAGCAGCATGCCCGAGTTGTTTACTGGTTTGTTTTTCGTTTCATTGGCGATCACCGCGTCCAACGATCAAGCACAACAATTGCTGGAAAGCTCCGAAGGTTACGGCTCAACGATAGCGACCTGCGCTGGCAGTTCGATTTACAATCTTGTCTTGATACCCGCCGTTTGTGCGATTGCGATGTCGTATACGCGTCGCGACCGTCCTCACATCGACGTGTCTCGTGAAGTCGTCAATCGTGACGGCATGTGGGTTGTGTTTGTGCAAGTTGGCTTGTTGATCTTTTTGTTTCAACCCAAACTCGATTGGTGGATGGCCGTTGTCGCTCTTGTGGCTTACGCCGTTTACGTTATTCACTTGTACATTGCGACTCGGCGATTTCGTAGCCAACTTGATGACGGTGAAATTACAACGGACACACCTAACGAGACGGCGGCGGCGTTTTTTGGATCTTGTGAAATCCGACTCAATGGTCTGACTTCGACGATTGTTTTGATCGTGGCAACACTCGTGGCGGCACTGGCTTGTTATCTACTCGTTGAACTGACGAATCAGTCAGCCGAAAAATTAGGCGTCAGTCCATTTTTCGTTGCTGTGATTTTAACAGCGGCAGTTTCATCCATTCCCGACACGTTTATGTCGCTTGGTTCGGCTCGTCGTGGTGACGATTCCGGGGCGATGTCAAATGTTTTTGGGTCGAATATTTTTGACATTTGTATTGGCATGTCGATTCCGTTATTGGTCTGCTGTTACCTCAACGATTGGCAGCCCGTGGAGCTTGTTGGAGCCGATGGGGAGACGCTTGGTGGTGTCGTGGGACTGCGCGTGTTTTTGTTCGTTTTGACGGTCATCGTAATGGGTGTCATGTGGTACACGCGTCGTATCAATCGACGAACTGGCTGGCTATTTTGCATTCTCTATGCGTCATTCGTTGGGTACGCGATTTTGGGAGCGACTGGCATTATCAGTGTCTAGTTAAACGTTTCGGCTTCCCAGTTGCTTGTGATTTTACGTTTCAAGTTGAGCTTCAACGTTTACAAACAGCCGACTTTGGTTTCGCCGCGTCGTCGTCTAAAATGGTGGCATAAACATAAGTGATCGTTTGATTGGATATTGATGTCGCTAGGCAGAAACTTTATCGGGCCATTTCAGTTGTTGCGGCTGATCCGAGCTGGAACCACGACTCAGGTTTGGGAAGCGATTCGTAGCGGCGAGAACGAACGAATCGCGCTAAAGGTCTTGATGAAAGACTATCGCAAAGACAAATACGAAATTGGCCAGCTTAAACACGAAGCCTTGGTTGGTGGCGACCTTGACCACCCTAACGTGATTAAGATTTTTGACTATCACGATGAGCAAAGCTTTCCGCTCGTTTCAATGCAGTTGTTTCCGTACAAGAACCTAAAACTGCAAATGCGAGAGAACAAGGATTTCATGCTGCCCATCCTCTCGCCAATCATTCGCCAATGTGCGTTGGGGTTGAAAGAGATGCACGACAAGGGTTGGGTCCATTGCGATGTGAAGCCCGACAACTTTCTCGCGAACGAGCAGGGCGAAGTCAAATTGATCGACTTTTCGATCGGCGTAAAGATCAAGAAAAAGGGTGGCATCGGCGGCCTACTATCCGGTCGTCCAAAATCAATTCGTGGCACACGTAGCTACATGGCTCCAGAGCAAATTCGTCGGAAGAACCCCGACCAACGAGCTGACATCTATGGATTGGGCTGTGTGATTTTCGAATTGCTCGCTGGCAAAACGCCTTACTCTGCCAACTCGCCAGACGAGTTGTTGAGCAAGCATTTGTCGGCCACAGTTCCATCACTGGAGGCTTACAGCGGCGCCTCGAAAGACTTTGCCGTGATGGTTAAGCAGATGCTCGCGAAAAAGCCTGCAAATCGAATTCAGACAATGGATGATTTCTTGCGTATCTTTGAGAAAGTTCAAATGTTTCGCGCTGGCAAGCGACCTGAAGGATTTCGAAGATAGCCTGCCAATCAAATCGGCTTTTTGATTACAATGGCCGTTCAATTTTACAGACTGAATTTCAACCAAAACACATCATGGATTTTCTAGCCTTCGAAGACCCGATTGCGAATCTTGCTGAACAATTATCGCAACTGGAAAAAGAACCAGCAGAAACGGTCGAGTCCGCAGAACGAGTTCGCTCTCTCAGACGTGAAATGACAGAGGTCACACGCGAGGTCTATAGCAATTTGTCACCGTGGGAAACAGTTCAGGTTGCGCGGCACAAAGACCGTCCTCACACGACCGATTATCTTTCGCTCGTGTTTGATGAGTTTGTTGAGCTACATGGTGACAAACTGTTCGGTGATGATCGCGCCATTCGTGTTGGGTTTGCGACGCTTGATCGAATGAAAGTCATGGTGCTTGGCCATCAGAAAGGCCGCACGTTTCAGGATCGCACCGAGAACTTTTTCGGCTGTGCTCATCCAGAAGGCTATCGCAAAGCGATGGCGAAGATGCGCATGGCTGAAAAGTACAACTTGCCAATCGTTTGTTTGATCGATACACCGGGAGCCTATCCTGGGATCGGTGCCGAAGAGCGTGGTCAAGCACAAGTCATTGCCGAAAACATGTACGAGATGTCTCGCTTGAAGACACCAATCATTTGTATTGTGATCGGTGAAGGCGGAAGTGGCGGCGCGCTTGGAATAGGCGTCGGCGACCGCGTTGCTGTGCTGGAACATGCCTACTACTCGGTAATCAGCCCTGAAGGTTGTGCCGGAATTCTTTGGAAGGGCGCCGAGCACGCGGAAAAGGCGGCCACGGCTTTGAAGTTCACTTCCAAGAATCTCCTCGAAATGGGAATCGTTGATGATGTGATCGCTGAGCCACTAGGTGGTGCCCATCGTGATCACCATCGAATGGCAGCTTTGATGAAGACGTATCTAAAACGAAATCTTAAAGAGCTGGGTGAAAAGAGCGAAAGCGTGCTGCTCGATGAGCGATACAAACGCTTCCGAAAGATTGGTGTGTTTGAAGAAGGCGCGTCAGCTTAACTTAGAGCCTATCCCAAAACTTGTGAGCCATCCGGCGCCATCCTCGGGCCAGCGAGTTTGGATGGCTTATTTTGCTGGTTGTTCCGGCCCGAGGCAGCGTCTACGACTCACCATCACATGGGATCACCACCATCCCAGCGAAGCGTCCGGGAGGGTCGGAAGCGAGCTTTCGGGGAGGGGCGATCAACATGCGACGAAAGCTATAACGTAGTCCTAAAGCAAAAAGACGGGACGCAACCAACATCACCCCACATTCAAGTTCCGAATTTGCTTCTTCAGCAAGTTCCGCTCGTGCAGGGCAACACATCCACTGAGTGCCTTCAAATAGCAATCGGTAGCTGAATTCAAATCGCCTTTGTATTCAAACAGACGCGCACGAGCACAATCAATCAGAAAATAGTTCGCCATCTCGGGCATTTCCGCGACGACTTCCAGCTCCTTAATCGCACGTCGCGTATCTCCGGTCTCGCCGATCGCGATCGCTCGATTTAAACGGTAGACCGGAGAATCAAAATGTGTGACTAGGCGATCATAAATTCTAACGATCGTTGGCCAATCGGTCTCTTCAAGACTTGCGGCTTGGCAATGCTGCTGCGCGATGGCGGCTTCAAAATGAAAACGCGAAACTTCGTCGCCCTTGGATTTAGATAGCCAAACCTCGGCGACTTGAATCAGCGAATGATCCCACTGAGTTCGATCTTGATCTTCCAGCAGAACAGGATCGCCATTGGCGTCAACTCGCGATTCTAATCGGGCACCATGAAACAACATCAACGCCAATAGCGCGCGATTCGTGGGTGTACTGAACTGTGAATTGGAACAGAGCACATGACAAAGCCTGGCGGCTTCTTCGCAAAGATCATCCCGAATCGGCGCATGACCTTGACTTGAACTATAGCCCTCGTTGAACGTCAGGTACAAAACGTCTTGCACCACACCGAGGCGCGTTTCCAATTCTCCAGATGGCGGCATGTCGACCGCGATTTCAAGTTCAGCCAAACGCGATTTTGCACGCTGAATTCTTTTCTTTATCGTTTCGGGAGGTGTTAACAGCGCTCGAGCAATTTCTCCAACACTCAGCCCACAAAGCACCTTCAATGTCAACGCAATCTGAGACGGCCGAGGCAGGGTAGGGTGGCAACAGACAAAAATCATCCGCAAGAGACTGTCGGGAAGTTCTTCCTCTTGAAGCCATTGAGTCATGAGTGACTCACTCGCTTCCAACGTTTGCCCAGCAAACGCAACAGCTCTTTCGTGAACTTTGTCTCTCCGAATGTGATCGAGAATTCGATTGCGAGCCACACGATGAATCCAAGCCGAGGGGTTACTCGGTGGTCCCTTTTGCTTCCAAGCTGTCAGCGCCTCAAGCATCGCGGACTGAACTGTGTCTTCAATCAATTCAATTCGTCGCACGCCGAATGCGCGAGTAAGCACGGCAACCATGTTGGCGAACTCATGACGAAAGAAGTTTTCAACCAGCCGATTGTCATTCGTTTCGAAATTTGGCATTGAATAGTTGCGATCGAAAGAGCAATACGAACAAGAGGCTCAGTGAGCCGTGACGCGTAAGCGGCCGGGCGATTTACACCCACGCCACCCATAATTCAAAACAATGT
>CAYMFZ010000134.1:0-999 GCA_964389585.1 uncultured Pirellulaceae bacterium
AAGTCAAATCGATGGTTGTCTTCGCGAGTTCATCTGGCAAAACGGGCTGCAGATTTTTAGACGCAGCTTTTTGCTCCTCGAGGACTGTTTTAAAAAGCGGGTGCTCAAGAATCACACTAGTTTTGACTCCTCGCCTTTCGTCAACCAACATCACGTATTGCGAATCGTTGTTTTGAAAGTCGATCAATTCACCCAGATCAACGGTAACCGCCAGGATTCCCTGAACCTCGTTGTAGCGACGAATTGGCATGGAGAACGCAACCTTCCACGTCTTCGATTGTTTACTTTGAAACACAGCCGAAAGATGAGGCTGGTCAATGATTGGTCGCTGTTTCAATTTCTCGATGTCGCCATTTGCAAAATCAATTTCCGGCGCTGACTTGTCAAGATCTTCATCTTGCCCGGTGAAGTAGGTTCGATAGGCGTAGTTATTACACAGCGTTATGTTCTCGCCGCCTTCGAACACCGACGCGATCTGGTTCCCGAAACGGTCGGAGACAAACCAACTTGCTGCCTTGGGGTACTCGTTCTCTTTATTGCTGAGTCGAGGCGCCAAAAGATTTTGCAAATCCGTGCGAAGCTCATGACTTTTTACAGCTTCACGAATCGCCTTAATTTCATCGTTTTGCTCAACACCCTTTTCCGAATTGAGTGACGGATCCGCAATCTGCGCGCGAAGCTTCGTCAGCTCTTCATCCGCCATCACTGAGTCAAACAGATCGTTGAAATTGTCTTGCTTTGAAAGCTGCCTGACGGCTCGAAAGTACTCTTCAACTTGTTCGGAGGCGCTACGCGCAGCAAGCTTTGCCGCATAGTTGTTACTGCTTTGGGCTCGAACCGTTACCGCAGTTTTCGTCCGCGCCATCGCCCGATTAAAAGCCCACCTGCCGAAAAACGTGACAACGCCCATCAACAAAATTGGCCCCAGCAACCCCAGCAGCATCAAAGGACGCCGCGCCCGGGTTAACTCACGTTGACGAAGCGCAATCAGCAAACTTT
>CAYMFZ010000134.1:1058-10918 GCA_964389585.1 uncultured Pirellulaceae bacterium
CGGTCGATGATGTCCGCCAAACCACGATCCACCCCCGGCACCTGCCGATGATCAGTCGGTACCGAACTGCTCAACAGACTGTTTCGATAACTTTCCAACCTCGAACCGATATCGTTATTAGTCTCAATCTTTTTCGCAAGCTCAGGACTATAGTAAGGCGGTTTGCCTGTGAGCATGCAATACAACAAAGCTCCCAATCCATAAACGTCCCAGCCAGCGTCAGGAATCGCGTCCATATCGGCTTGTTCGGGAGCCATGAAAAAGAGCGTACCCAAAGCCGATGTTTTCTCTGTGCTCAACCGTGACTGACCAAAGTCTGCAATTCGCGGCTTGCCTTCTTGATCCAGCAACACGTTTCCAGGCTTAAGATCACAATGCAAAATTCCTTTTGCGTGCAGATTCATCATCACGGTTGAAACATTTTGAAAAAGCTCAATCGCTTCCGCCGTTGGCATCACGTTGCCATTCTTCAGCCGATCCTCAAGCGATCCCGTTTCGATGTAGTCCATCACGTAGTAGGGCGGCGTCGCATCCCAACCAACATCAAGCAAGCCAACGACGTAGCTATCGTTAGATAAGACCACGAGCTTTTGAACTTCTTGAGCCAACATTTGGATGTCGGCGTTAGATCGTCGCGTGTAGAACTTAACCGCGACTTTGCGGCCAGTGTTCAAATCCGTGGCCGACCAGACTTCGCCGTAGGCTCCACTTCCGATGAACTTTGTTAGTTTGTAACCAGGAATTTCAGCAGGCGGGCGAGTCGATTCGAGACTGAGGTCTCGCGACTTTCTTAAGGCTTCCGATGATTGATGCTCTGTTCGGTCCGAAGACATCGCGGAACTTTTAAAAAGAGAATTTCCGATTCAAGGCTGATCACTTGCTCGCATTATACGCGAACGCTCGTTTAACGAAACTCTGCAATCATAGCGCAGGCTGCAAAAACGCATCGCGAACGTCTTCCGGTATTATTGCCAACTCTGACGTTTTCATATTCACAAAAACCCAAGTCGATTCTGCTTCGACCATTCTTTTTCCATCAGCAACACGAACGATATGGTAGCGACGGAGGGAAGAAACTTTATCCATCGTTTCAACCCAGGTTTTGACGACAACCTGATCACCTAACAGAGCCGGAATCTTGTACTTAATCTTGTGGGCTCGAACAATAAATCCGAAACCAGTTTCCCGATATCGACTCGAAGGCCAACCAACCTGTTTCGAATGGGCACCTGCCGATTTCAAACACCATTTAAGGTAAACCAAGTTATTAACATGGTTCATTTCATCGAGATCATCCACCTGTACCGTAATCGGTAAAACAAACACAGATTTTTCTTCATTTCGAGTCATACAAAACCAATTGGCAGACACTAGTTGCACGTGGACATTTCTTTGGCGTCAATCATGAGTCTCATTTGAGCGGGCACAAGTGGAGACGAGCGAGAAAGTAACGCGTCTTGTGGTAATTGCTACGAAGAGCCCAAGCTAACTCACTTCGGATTCGAATTTCTAGGCCGCGATGAAACGGATTTGCATTGCAAAAACCCAAGTAACAATTTCTGTTGCGCGCGATCTTCGAAAGCCTTAGAAGTTTATCTTGACGTTTGCGTTAAAAGGTCGTAAAACTTCTAACTCATTAGAAGGAAGGACCTCGCGAGATGACCAAGAAGAAAACCGGGAAACCGACTGCACTCGAACTCCTAATCATGAAAGTGCTATGGAAAGCGGATAAAGCTTCGCTACCGATGGCCGTTCGAGAAATTCGGAATCTGCTGGAAGAGCAGGGACGTCCACTCGCACACACCTCAGTGATCACTGTCTTGAACATCATGGTCACTAAAAAGTTTCTTCGCCGAACCAAGCGAAAGAATGCTTTCTATTTTTCACCGAAACTCAAACAAGACACCGCCGAGACACGAGCGATTGGCGAAGTCCTGAATCATGTTTTTGATGGATCCGCCCAAAGTTTAATGTTGGCTTTGCTTGGGCATGATGATATCGGCCCAGACGATTTGGCAGAGCTTCAAGAGCTAATCGAACAAAAAATCAACCAAGGAATGGAGTGATCAGCATGAACTCTATCATTGAAAGCGCACCGATTCTTGTCGTTCATTGGCTGTTGCATTGCAGTTGGATCTTAGCGGCAGTTGGGGGCGTCGCATGGCTCGGGAGCCAAATCCTGTCAAAGGCATCCGCACAGACGCGATCAAATTGGACTCTGATCTGCCTCACACTCGTGGCGTTAACTATTCCGGTTTCTGTTTTCGCGGCAATGTCGTCTATTGAAAACAAACGTTTCGCGACAGGCACTGCAACGAGCATCCAGCTCACCGAGCCGACTTCTTTACAATCGCACATCAACTCAATTCAAAATCAGCAAGATGTGCTTTTGCCACGAGGATCTGGAACGACCGGACAAGTTCCACGAATTGCCACCCAAACGCAGCAGTCAATTTCTCGAAACAACGAAAATCAACCCAATCAACAGGCCTTAGCTCCAACAAAGATTGGATCCTCTGATGCATTAGGCTTCAATCTTCAACAACCAGATCAGAGGAAAGCTCAGCCTGATTTGCCCGCTGGCTTTTCCGATGAGAATAAACATGACCTTACGATCTTTGAGTCTGCAAAGAAGTTCATTCTAAAAACAATTGACTCAAGTTCTTTTCAACAAGTCGCTGCAGCAACCTATTTTTGCGGTCTGCTAGTCATGCTTGCCAGACTGCTACTGGCTTCTTGGGGATACAGAAGATTCAGAAGCAATTGTGAGCCAGTGGTCGACACTGCACTTGCGGCACGAGCAAAAGATCTGGCTCAGGCGATAGGTTTGAGATCGACGCCCGTACTCATGCAGTGTCAGCGAATCGTCGTACCGATGGTCGCCGGGATATTGAAGCCCGCGATCTTGCTTCCCGTTTCAATCCTGACCGAGATGAGAGCCGAACAACTCGATGCGATTCTCATTCACGAGTTGGCGCATTTAAAAAGAAAAGACCATTTAGTTGTAGTCGCGCAACGCGTTATTGAGTCGATTCTGTTCTTTCATCCCGTCACATGGTGGCTCGGCCGGGAGCTTGACGCCCACAGAGAGGCTGCATGCGATGACGTCGTACTTGCTCGCGGGACTTCACATGTGACCTACGCCCAATCGTTGTTGCAACTCGCAAGTTGCAAATCGGCCAATCAATTGACGGTCGCGTCGATCGGCACAAGGCCGTCGATTTTGGCTTCCCGGATTAGAAGAATTTTGCAGGAACCGATTAAGAAGAAAACCAACTGCCATGTCGCACTGGCTTTGGTAGGTTTGCCGTTGCTTTTGATGGCTGTCTCTTTTCTCCAGCCGTCACTTGCTCAAATTGCGACAACAGAAACGGCAACCGATTCACCGATCCCAATGGCACTGGCTGAAGCTTCGACGCATCCAATGCCAGATGATCCAAATAACGAATTCTACTCGCCCATAATGGGCGTTGTCCTCGACGCAGACCAGAACCCAGTCAGCAACGCGACGGTCATTGCGCAAGAATACCACGCTAAACGCGGGCATTTCTTTTCCTATCAAGACGAACCTTTCGCTTGGAGAATCAAGACGAAACACCGCCAGCTTTTTCAGTGCAAGACGGACAAGGATGGAAAGTTCAAGATTGATCAACTCGAAGTACCGCGAGAGCACCAATACATCGACTCGCGATATCCAATCACGATCGTGATCCAAGCCGATCAACATTCAGTTGCCTGGAAACATACCAAGTACGCGAAAGACGATCCAATCAAGTTCGTCCTCGACAGATCGACGCCACAAACTTTGAGAGTGCAATCGGATGATGGAAGTGACATTGCAGATTTGCAAGCAGAAGTGATTGGTTTTCAAGATTCCAAACGACTGTCTTCGAAAACTCAATTCAACGCCAGTCACGACTACCTCACCGATGTCTTGATGCTGACGAAATCGGTAAAACTTTTCGCACAAATCCAGAACAATGAGTTGTCCATTTCGAATTTGGGACCGCAACAAGTCGCCATTGTTCGCCTGGTAGCCGACAACCATGAACCAGAGATCGTTTACATTTCTCAGCAGTCATTCGTTAGTCGAGAAAAGCACCCAGAATTTACAATTGCAGGAAGAACGCATCAGCTTAAGCGACTTGCCCGTCTCAAAGTAAACGTTGTCGAAAAAACAACAGGCAAGACGATACCGACTGCGAATATTTCTTTCTCATGGAAGAAAAACGGACCACACCAAGAGAACGGACGCACCGACTCCAATGGAATTGCCCTAATGAAAAACTTACCCGTCGCGACTGATTACTCCATCAGTGTCCAGCCTCCCGCGGACTCCAGTTATTTGGCTTGGAATGATTCCTTAATTGCTGAAACCAGAAAACTTAAGTTGTCTTACCAAAATGAGCCATCGGAAATCACGATCGAGTTGGTTAAAGGTGTCTCGATTTTCGGCAAAGTGATTGATGCGAAAACAAAACAGGGAATCGCTGGTGTTGAGCTAACTTTCGATCCATTGCTAACAACCGATGTTGCCGGCCAAGCAACGAACGTCACGTCCGACACCAAGGGCGAGTACAGAATGGTGGTCCCGAATGTGCTTGGCAAAATCAGATTGGCATCCGACTTCAAAGGCTATCACAACTATCGGACGAAGAACTCAGTTTCCTATCGACCAAACGTGATGCACGATGTTCAGAATTCAAAACAAGTTCCACCACTCTCGCTCTTTAAGAAAACACCTGTTGCCAATCAGTCGACGCAGGAAACATTACGACTCGACATTGCCTATCCAGACGGCACCCCCGCCGCTGGCTCTCGCGTGCAAATGTATCAAGTCTCAAAAACTGGCTCTTACAGCAAACTAGATTCACAAAAAACAAACTCATCTGGCCAAATCAAACTTTCGCTCCAGACGTTATTCCAAAGAGAATTAGTAGTCATTGCTTTCGACCAATCGGGTGAGTTCGCAACGCGAGCGTCAATGAAGCCACTAAAAAACTTAGAAACTTGGCCCCAGTTTCTTGACTATAAAAAACAACTCGCGTCAGAAAAAGCGAATCAAGAATCGCCTGCCATGACGATGCCAATTTTGCTTCAACCCATCGCCAAGATAAAAGGAAAGCTGATTTCGCCGACGACCCGTAAACCAGTTTCCGACGCGGCGATTCATGTCACGCAACCGCTCACCGAGGCTGGACGGGTCGCTGATTGGCGTAGTGACCAAGTGGAATCCGACGAGAATGGGGATTACGAAATAGGCGTTATTCCAAATGCCAAAGCGAGAATTTCGATCAACCATCCAAACTATCGTAGTATTGAACAGGTCTTTGGCGACGACGACTCGGCACGACTTCAATCGTCCGAAGTTCGCTCGCTCCGCCACCCAATGGTGCTTCGGGATTCGACACTCACAGAATCCAAGTTGACTGCGCGAGTCTTCGAAGAGTCGAGCGGACTAGCGGATCCAACATTGCCCGATTCAAGCTCAACAGAGATTGAGTCAATAACAGCAAGCGAGGTTCCAGATGGCGAAGTAGAAATTGCTGTAGTCGATGCATTCGGCGACCCCACGTTGGTCGATATTGAATTCTGGGAATCAACCTATCGAGAATTAGGTTCGTCAACAGTTGAGCCGATTAACCGACCAGTTTGGCAATTGGCCAAACAACTGACGACGGAGTCTCCCATTCGTTTAGACATCACTCCCAATAAGCGACAGTGCATTGTCGCAAAATCCAAAACGGGGCTAGTAGGATTTGTTGAGTTCAATTCAAAGTCGCCAATCGAACAAAATCGACTGATCTTGAAATTGAAAAAGCCTAACCAAGTAAGCGGAAGCGTCATCGACTACGACACCGGCAAACCAATCGCTGGCGCAACATTGAGCGTCGCATCTTCGTCGCCTTGGCAAAGAGCCAACGTAGTTCGCGGCAAAGAAGTCACGACGGACGAATCTGGCAAGTTCAAACTCGACGGCTTGATTCCGCGAATGTACACACGCATCACGGTTACTTCGCCAAAGAATCTTAGATTCGGTTCGGTTTCAAAAGATTTTGAGCAGCAACGAACCAACGGTAACACCCAGCCAACGGTCATCGAAGTCTTGTCAGAGTCGACTTATCAGCGAACATTGGCGGCGGCTAGACTATCGCTGCCCAGCACCGAGAACCTTTCGCCTCGAGAATCGCTTGATCTGATCCTGGCGCAATTTGAGCGCAGGAAAATTCGGGCGCCAGTACGTTTTCGCAACCCCAAAGCTTTTGTAGAGGCAATGCGAGCAAAGCCCCACTTTGCCTACCTGGAAGCAGTCAGGACGATTGCCGATAGCGCAAAATCGAACCTCGACAATCAAGACAACGTTGACGTTTGGTTTGACGCTTTGAAGTGGCTTCTAGATCAATACTCCCAATATTCGCATTACAAGAATGGTGGCGTTAGTGATGAGAAGTCCGCGAAAGATCTTGGGAGCGCAATTGCGGATGAGTTGGTTGAAAACCATTTGCATCACCCTCGATTCAAAGATGCGTTTTCGGTCGTCAATAGATTTCCGCGGCCAAATGATTGGCTGGAATCGCTTCTGAAAGATCATCCCGATCATCATGTCCAAGGATTGGCGGCAATCGAGCTTGCATCGCGAAACGCAACGATCGTTCCGTACATCTTGTACACTCAAGGAAAAGAATCTGATACAAACCAGCTAGCGGCAAAGCAAGCCAAACAACGCCAGTACGCCGAACTTGTACTTGAGAAGTACTCCGACGTTGTAGACCAAGGCTACAGCAAACGCACCCTCGACTTTCGTGCCAGGGGAATGATCAAGGTGCTGGATCAATTTGGAATAGGTCAAAAGCCACCGCCACTATCGGGAACAACGTTAGCGGGCGGTAACCTTTCAACGAGCGACTTTGGCAATAAGGTTTTCGTCATCCATTTCGTCAATTTCAGCCAGACAAAACCGCTTGATGGAATTCTGCCGATGCAAAACTTGCGTCATGACTTTGCTGACAGGCTCCAACTGATCGGCTTCTTGAAGTGTCGAAAAGACAACAAGCAATCGAGCCAAAGACAAATTTCCGATGTCGGTATCGACTGGCCTTTTCTCTGGGAAGAAATCCCTAACATGCACCACGGAATACAAATTGGCGGTGGTCTGCATTGGGGCGAAGTGCAAGTCGCCGCGCTTCAGAAGTTTCATTCCATGGTCATTGATTCCGACGGAAAGATCATTTCCATGGGGCTTAAGGGCGAGCCACTAGCAGAATTTGTTCGCTCGCATCTCGATGGCTCAGAATAACCCAAGACGTTCCTAGCACATATATTTAGTTCGCTCCTCTATTTTGCCCGCCGATTCTGGCAATACCGACAATCAAGCCAGTATTTTCTCTCGGCGTTTTCCTCAGTTGCGGTTTTCCCGAATTCTAGGAATTCTTTTTCGATTTGAGTAAACATCTCAAACTGTTTCGGTATTCAGCATTGGAGGAATTCGTTTTTCTGACTCTGTGAAAACAAACAGAGTCCGCAACCAATGTCTCTGCGCTGGCAAGAATTTTGATTTTTATTGTTTTGGAGAGTTTAAATGCGTAACAAGTTTTTTATCTTCGGCTTAATTTGTTTTGGTGCCCTTCTGTTTTCAAACGTTGGGTCTGCTCAAGTGGCCGATCCGCACCCGGATGTTTACGTGCACCTAAGTGTCGGTGCAATCGGCGGAAGTCTTTTCTCTTTTCAATATGCCGAATGGAATGCGGAGATGGCTGCAGATGACAAGCTCGAAGAAGCAATAACAAATGCCAGTCCTCCGCCTGGGTATCAGTTGAAAGGTGTCGTCCGCCACGGCACTACAATAGTAGGCACTTGGCGCGATGTGAGTATCCTCGAAGAATACAGAGCTGGAGCACAAGCATCAGCAACTGTTGTATTTGAGTACATCGGGCCTCTGCCACCAGATCCAAGCGACCCTTGATACGTGCCTGTGCAAGCGATCAGTTGGTAAGCAAAAGGAGGCATTCGAGCCCCCTTTTCTTGCCTCATAATCGCAAAAGAATGATTAACGGATCATGCTCAGTTGTGTTCGCAAGCCTTAGAAGGTGGTCGCCGCCGCTTTGTCGAAAGATCGCTGTTGGCACTTCATAGTATTGCTCACCAATCAACACGCGCGCATTGCCCTCCGCAAGTTAACTGCTAGGCATTACCCAGCCAATTTCAATTGAATCAAATATACTCAAGCAAACAACCAAGTCGTTCTTCAAGCACTCTGGAACTTGAATCTAGTTTCCCTCACTGCCAACAACCAGCTTCTTCAAGTCGATCATCAAGCTAAACAACGTCGGAACTAGCACAAGCGTGAAGAAAGTCGAAACAAGTAAGCCACCCAATACCACCGCGCCCAGTCCTCGATAGAGTTCGCTTCCCGCACCAGGGAAGAAGACCTACGGCGAGAGTCCAAATACTGTCGGCGCGGTTGTCATGAAGATCGGACGAATTCGGGTTCGAATACTCTCCGCGATTGCATCACTTGATTCCATTGATTGCTGATTCATAAACACCAACGATTGATGCACAATCAAGATCGCATTGTTCACCACGGTCCCAACGAGAATCACAAACCCCAACATTGTTAACACATCGAGAGTCTGAATCGGTTCCCCTTGGGCCATCAGGTAATAACCAAGTAGCTTCAATCCAAGGATTCCTCCGACCGCACCCATCGGAACGCTCAAAATAATCACGAATGGATAGATCCATGACTCAAACAGTGCGGCCATCAACAAGTAGGTAATCAAAATCGCAAGCAGGAAATTCCACTTCAATTGGCTCCAAGTCTCCTCAAGCTTATCCGCCGTGCCGCTCAAGTTCACTTTGTATTCCGATGTCAACTGCCCGGAGTCAATCAGCGGCTGGATCACGCTTGCTTCCAAAGTCTCGATCGCTTCTTCCAGCGACAACTGCGGAGGTGGCGAGACTTGAATTGAAATTGCCCGTTCGCGTTCGCGGTGATTGATCTGTTCCGGTCCACTCCCAAGCGTTACATCCGCGAGCGCATCGAGCCGCACCGGCTCAAACATGTTTCGCGTAGAAATGTATTCGGACTTAATACTGTCCGTGCTACTGCCGTATGTTTCGTCAGCCAGAATCACGAGGTCGATCTTTTCACCACCAATGAAATAATCGGTTGCATAAGCTCCATCGACCAACACGTTGACCGCGTAACCAAGTTCGCGACTGGTAATGCCAAGTGCCGCAGCCTGCTCAGGTTTTACGCTCACATGCAATTCAGGACTGGAGAGATCAAGACTTGGCTCTGGTCGGGCTTGGGTATCGGGCGGAAAGTTCTGTTTGACTCCGCCAAGAATTTGTCCGCCAAGTCCAACGAGTTTTTCCAACTCGGGCCCCGTGATTTCAACATCGATTGTTCGTCCTCCCGACAAGCCACGACCAAACAGACTTGTTTGACTCGCGGTCACAAACGAACCAGGAAACCGATCTCGCATTTTGGTTTGAATCAAGTCAATTAAGCGACGGGCCTTCAACGGATCATACGCTCGCAATCCAACAAAAACGCTGCGGCCTCTCGCGACGTAAAAGTAATCGCCAATGACCGGATACTCGAGATCGGAAGTGTCTTCGAACTCAGGATCAACATCCCAATACGGTTTCAACGCAAGTTCAACTTCTTCGCCCATCGACGCCAGTTGCTCGACGTTGTAGCCGGTGGTGGCAAGATCAAACTGATCACGAGATTTCGATTGCCGCTGGGTAGGTATTCGACTTTCGGCATCAGTAAGTAACCCATCGCAAGAGCCAAACACAAAATTGCCGCCACCACTCCTATCCGTCGCGCCCAACCACCCTGAATCCAA
>CAYMFZ010000135.1:0-10832 GCA_964389585.1 uncultured Pirellulaceae bacterium
ACTACCAGCCGTTCAAACCGTTCGCGAAGCAGCTCGCCGCACCGAGTGTCTCAACAACATGCGTCAGCTTGGAATCTCGTTACACAATTACGAAAGTGCCCATCGAGCGTTTCCGCCCAGTCGTTTGATCCCAGACAAAAACTCCATTCCCGGCGACCTGACGAACGGTTCAGGCAAGAGCGCGTTTCAAAGCTGGACAACTTTGATTCTACCATTTGTTGAGCAAGGCAATCTGGCGGACACATTCAACTATCGGACGGCTTGGTTTGATAATGTTGAATCTGAGAATCACACAACGATCTCAACTCCCTTGCAATTGTTTCGCTGCCCATCAACTCCGACCTCGGAGCGTTTTGATCCCTACCACGTGATTGGGGCTGCGGCAGGCGACTACGGCTCGATCAACGAGGTTAAGAAAAAAGTCTACACACGAGTTCTGGGAGTCGATGCACCTGACGGATCTGCCCGCATTGGATTGCTGTCGAAATTTGACAAGAACCCAATCGCTTCTTGTCTCGATGGAACGAGCAACACGTTTTTCGTTTCAGAGTGTGCTGGCCAGCCTGAAGTCTTCATCTCTGGCGGACGGATGACATCAGAAGACTTTGCGAATTACACCGATGACAAAGTCATTGAATTCAACGGTCGACTCGTACCAACCGACGGCTGCGGATGGGCTGACCCTGACTGCGGGTTCAGCGTCAACGGCGCGTCGCCTGATGGTCTGACTAAGTACGGCCCAACCATGATCAACGCGATCAATGTCAGCGAGTCATTCTCTTTTCACCCTCAAGGCGCGAGCTTTGCGTTGGCTGATGGCTCAGTCCGTTTTGTCGCAGCAGACGTTAGTCCTTCTGTTTTTGTCGGACTTTGCACCCGCGCTGGTGGCGAGGTACTCAACACGTCTGATCTTTAATTGAATCAAAGGTTTGTTCTCTCGTTTGTCTTTTCCTAACACCAAACAAAAATTGGAAATATTGATGTACGCCAAACTGTTCCTGTTCGTCGGCTGTCTTTTTGTTTCACTTTATCCCGCCACTGGATTCGCTTTTCAAATCGAACTGATTGGCGTTGAGCAAATCGCTGGCGACGCGAAAGATAAATCGGGACTGACTGAGTTATTCCCGATTACCGCTGTCTCTGCTGAAGACATTGCCAATGGTGATTCGCAACCCGCAGCCATTCAGTTCTCGAACGAGATGCTGGGAGGGTTGTCAGCGATTGCCTACACGGGCGAAGACGACATCTATTACGCATTGCCTGATCGTGGGCCGCTTGATGGAGCCGTCGATTGGAAGTGTCGCTTTCAAAAGTTTCAAATTTCAATTGACCCTAGCAGTGATCGCCCTGTCTCGGTGAAGTTGCTTGAATCAGTTGTTCTCAAAGATGAGAACGGCCAAGCGTTTTCTGGTCAAGCATCTGCGTCGGCCGCTGGCGAAACCAGTGATGTTGGATTTTCTAAAACACCGGTTCGTTTCCGACTTGACCCAGAAGGCATTCGCGTTCTCGAAAACAAAAACATCTTGATTTCGGATGAATACGGACCACGCGTGATTGAATTCACGCCTGAAGGGAATCTTGTTAGAAATTTGAGCGTGCCCAAAAAGTTCTTAATCGAAAAGCCTGGTCTATCAAAAGCGGACGAGAACCCAAAGAATTTGTCAGGGCGTGCAGCCAATCGCGGAATGGAGGGACTGGCTTTTAGTTCAACCACCGGCACGGTGTTTGGACTGATGCAAAGCCCGCTCCTTCAAGATAGCTTTCGCCCAACAATGGTCGACTATCCGATAGGATGTAGTTGTCGACTTTGGCAGTCAGACCTTGAATGCAAGACTCAGAAAGAGTTGCTTTACCAGCTTGATTCTCCCAGCTACAAGCTCAACGAGATTCTCGCCATCGACAAAAACCATTTCTTGACGATTGAGCGAGACGGTGAAGCCGGATCGTTGTCGAAGTTTAAACGTTTGATGCTGATTTCAACCGAAGGGGCAACCGACGTATCTGAAATTGCAAGTCTTCCACACGACCAAGTCCCTGAGGCCGTCGTTCCCGTTGCGAAAAAGACGTTCATTGATTTGCTTGATCCGAAATGGAATCTTGCCGGTGAACAAATGCCGGAAAAGATTGAGGGGTTGGCCTTTGGTCCCGATCTTGCTGACGGTCGCAAAACGTTGCTTGTGACAAGCGACAACGATTTCGAGCCAGCGAATCCAAGTTGGATTTACGTATTCGCCGTCCCAGCGGATCAACTTCGCTAGTTTTTCGCGAGCAAAAACAGGCTGAACGTTTCCGTTCTTTAGCCATCGAACAAAAGCGTTGCTGGATCGGCCGATTCGGGAACGCTTTTTTTGTCGTTGCGTCTGTGGAACGAGACGCCAGCCGATCTTGTAATTGACATTACTTAACTCGCAATAAATTGGTCGAGTTGCGTTCGTTGAGGTTCTTCGGTTACCTGTAGCTGTCCTCAACCTTTTACGCCCATTCGATTTTTTATTAGATCAACGCGTCAGCAAACTCTAGTCGATTGACGACTTGCGACGAGTCGATTCTGATGGGGAATTGAAAATCAACGAATTCGGCGAATCATCGCCCCATTGAGCTCAGAAGTCATGTCCACACAAACAGATTTAGAGTCTGCTGTAACGCAGGCCCGCGAGAAACTTGACGAACATACCTACAACACAGTGCAACGTCACTTTCATGATTCAACGGGTTGCCCATTTTGGTTGGGCAAAAAAGCCGAGTTGAATTTTGACCCGCTAACCGAAGTCAAAGTCTACGACGACTTGAAAAAGTTTCCGCTCTTCGAAGACGATTGGCTTCGCGGTGGTCCCGTTGAACGATGGCGCATGAAAGACTACGCCGATCGCCCGACTTATGTTTTTGAAACGGGTGGAACGACTGGCGTGCCCAAGAGCCGCGTAGTCGTTGATGATTTCCGAACGGACTACGAAGTGTTCTCGGAAACTTTGCCCGATAAGTATTTCCCACGCGGCGGCAACTGGTTAATGCTTGGTCCTTCAGGTCCGCGTCGACTACGACTGGCCGTTGAGCATCTGGCTCAAGTTCGGGGCGGGATCAGCTTTTGCATCGATCTCGATCCTCGCTGGGTGGTGAAGCTGATCAAGAAGGGTTGGATGGAACATCTTGAGGAATACAAAAAGCACTGTATTGATCAAGCCGTTACGATCTTGACCGCCGACCACAACATCAAATGCATGTTTGGAACGCCAAAGCTGATTGAGTCGCTTTGCTTGGGTCTTGAAGACCGTGGCATGTCGATTTCTGATACAGGAATCACGGGTATCTTTTCTGGCGGGACCGAATTCACGCCACAATGGACGCGGTACTGTGTCGAAGAATTGTTCGGCGGTCCGGCTGAAGAAAGCGGGATCTACATGACGCCGACTTACGGCAACACGTTGATGGGATTGGCTTGCAGCAAGCCGGTTACTGCTGAGGAGAAATACAAAATTTCCTACTACGCTCCACAACCGCGAGCCGTCACTGAAGTTGTCAGCTTCGACGATCACAATTCGGTCGTTGGATTTGGCGAAACGGGTCGCGTAAAATTGACGACGCTGACGCCAGAATTTTTCGTTCCGGGATTCCTTGAACGAGACGAAGGCGAACGCGAAATGCCGTTTGAAAAATTCCCTTGGGATGGAGTCAGCGGCGTGCGTCCGTTCCATGAAATCGCGGCTTCGACGACGGTCGGTGTCTATTAAGCGAACGTTAGTCGAATGAAGCGAACGTTAGTCGAATGAAGCGAACATTAGTCGAATGGCTCACTGGGTCTGCGACTCGCTGCAACGACTTTTTTAGCAACTAAAGTGAGCTGTTGTCGCAAGCCTCGGTCTGTCAAAAGTTTCTGCCAGAGTGAGCTGATCGGTGCCAAGCGTTTCATCGTCTTTGACATGAATGAAGTTTAAGTCCAAAAAATATTCGAGCGTTACGATCTGAGGTTTTAGACCAGCTCGTTCGGCTCAACATTAATACGGAGTCAATTAAGTGCTAGAGATACCTGTCATTCGTTGGGGCAAAAACTACGAGTCACTCGAAACGACCGACGTGGTTCACTTCAATACGGGTGAGCCAATCGCCAAAGTTCACTCCGCCAATGGCGGGCTTGTTAGCCGCGACATGCGAAAAGCCGCGAACGCGCGAAAGATCCTCAAGCAATTTTCGATCGAAGACTTGATCGCAAAAGTCTCCAACGCCGCCGACCTGTTTGAGAAAGAAACGTTGCCGCTGGGAATTGGCGGAACGCAGACGCCTGACGAATTTGTAACGCATCAGTCCGCTTCGACGGGCTTGCCGGAGCACATGTGCCGCTCCAACATGCAGAAGAACAGTTTCGTGATGCGAAACATGACGGAGATTCTTCAATGCCTGACGCGAGGATTGGATTTCGATATCCTCTCTCGCGGATACGGAATGGAATCGCGAGGTGTCGTTGTCAGTTACCAAGCTCAAACGCCGGTGCTCGGTGCAGTGCTTCCATCCAATTCGCCCGGCGTGCACACGCTGTGGCTTCCAGTTGTGCCACTGCAAATGGGATTGGTGCTCAAACCTGGTTCGTCAGAGCCATGGACAGCTTATCGCGTCGCATCCGCTTTTGAGAAAGCCGGTATTCCGCCAGAAGTGATTTCGCTTTACCCCGGAGGTCACGATGTTGGCGGTTCTCTGCTGACAAGTTGTTCGCGAAGTATGATTTTTGGTTCGCAGAAAACGATTGACCAGTACGCGGGCAATCCCAAAGTTCAGGTTCACGGACCAGGATTTTCAAAGATCTTTCTTGGCGATGATTGCGTTGATGATTGGGAGAAGTATCTCGACATGATGGTTGAGTCGGTCTATATCAACGGCGGTCGAAGCTGTATCAACTGCTCTGGCATCTTTGCATCGCGTCACACAAAAGAGATCGCGGCGGCAATTGCCGAAAAAATTGGCCCCATCGATGCCCTTCCTCCTGAAGATCCCAACGCAGGTTTGGCAGCATTCACAACCGAAGGCGTTGGCAAAGCGATCGTCGGAATGGTTGAGCAAGACTTGAAAGCACCTGGAGTTACCGATTGCACGGCGCAGTATGGCGACCGGTTGGTGGAAAAAGAACGATGTTCTTACATCCGGCCAATCGTCGCGCACGCTGAAAATCCGGAATGCGAGATCGCGAGCAAAGAGTTTATGTTCCCGTTCGTCACTGTCGTAAACTGCCCGCAAGAGAAGATGATCAAGTCTTCGGGCTACACTTTGGTTGGTACAGCGATCACCGAAAATCAAGAATGGATCGACGATCTTACGGATGCGACTTCGATTGACCGACTGAACATTGGGCCGATCCCAACGAACCGGCTAAACTGGCTTCAACCACATGAAGGAAACTTGATTGACTTCCTGTTCCGGTCGCGTGCGTACCAAATGCCAGAAGAAAAAGTGGCACAATTGGTGTCTTGAATGCTCTGATAGTGAGCTGCAAAATACTTACGAGAAATGACAAATAACATTGAGTTTGAAACGGCCTTTAGTATTTATCGTTGCTTATTTGCCAATAGTCATTTTTCAATTTAAAAGAACAAGTCACCTGGAACATCCATGGAACATTTTGATTTCAA
The DNA here is from genome assembly GCA_964389585.1 of uncultured Pirellulaceae bacterium. GTDB lineage: Bacteria > Planctomycetota > Planctomycetia > Pirellulales > Pirellulaceae > Mariniblastus. The sequence goes on from CAYMFZ010000135.1 coordinate 5,616, forward strand.
CCTTCGCACCCGCGTAGTTCGCGGCGCTGGGACGATCAATCGACTGGGTGAATTGGCGAGTGAGCTAGGAACCCGACGTGCGCTGGTCGTTACTGACCCTGGCATCATCGAAGCCGGTCATGTCGAGCGTGGGTTGGATGCGCTTCGCAAAGCCAACATCGAAACTCAACTGTTTGATGGAGCTCATGAGAATCCAACGACCGATGACATTGAAGCGGGACTCGAGGTCGCCAAGCGTTACGAGCCGGAGTTGCTGATCGGACTGGGCGGCGGAAGCTCGATGGACTGCGCGAAAGGAATCAACTTCGTTTATTCCAACGGCGGCACGATGCACGACTACCACGGAGTTGGCAAAGCGTTAAAAGAAATGCTCCCAATGATCGCGGTTCCCACTACCGCCGGAACCGGTAGTGAGATGCAGTCTTTCGCATTGATCTCCGATGCAAAAACGCACGTGAAAATGGCTTGCGGTGACAAGAAAGCGAGTTGCCGAATCGCGATCCTTGATCCCGAGTTAACCTTTACCCAACCCGAGATGGTGACAGCTTTGACTGGCATCGACGCGGTTTCACACGCCGTTGAGACCTACGTGACCAAGCGACGAAATCCTGTTTCGTTGTTGTACTCGCGAGAAGCGTGGCGTTTGCTGGCCGGCAACTTTCGCCGAGTGATGACGGATCCAGGAGACCTCGAAGCCCGCGCATCGATGCAATTGGGAGCCGCTTACGCCGGTGTTGCGATTGAGAACTCGATGCTGGGTGCCAGTCATGCCTTAGCAAATCCGTTGACGGCAACTTATGGCACCGCTCATGGCCAAGCCGTTGGTTTGATGCTGCCGCATGTCGTGCGATACAACGGCGAACAATTTGACAACTGGTATCAAGAGCTACTTTCGTTTAGCGAAGGCCTTCCCGGTTTACCAAGTTCAACCAGCGGCGCGGAAGGGCTGGCTGATTTCTTGACAGGCTTGATCGAAGTCGCTGGCCTCAACACAAAACTTGATCAGTGCGGAGTCGTCAAAGACAAAATGCCAGAACTCGCGACTGCTGCCACGCAGCAATGGACCGGGACTTTTAACCCGCGTGATGTCAATCAAGAATCATTATTGGGCATTTACCAAAACGCGTTTTAAGAATGCAGCAAGGAGTCCTTTTCATTTCACGCCGTGAAAAAATATTTTGACATTCAACGTGATCAAGAATTGTGGCATTTGAAAATTGTGGCATTTCACTCCGTGAAATAGCGCCAGACCTGATGCGTAGCGAAGGTCCGAACTAGTTCTTACTTTTTTATTCAACAAACATTGGACCTTTCGCTGCGCTCGGAATTGGCGCTCGTTCACGGAGTGAACGGCCACACTTTCTCAGGCCGACGATCAGGCAACGACAAATCCAAACGCCATCACTTACTTTGATTAGGATCAAAATGGGACGTTACTTAATCGCTTATTTCGCTTCGATCATTGTGTTTTTCGCCATCGACTTTGTATGGCTGGGCACCGTTGCGAAATCTTTTTACCGAAACGAGATCGGATCTTTGCTTCTTGAAAAATTTAACATCCCCGTCGCCATCTTTTTTTACGTAATGTATGTGGTTGGGATCGTGATTTTTGCCGTGGCACCTGCGTTGAATTCAGGAACACTCAAGACAGCTTTGATCTATGGAGCGTTGTTCGGATTCTTCACTTACGCGACTTACGATTTCACGAACCTAGCAACCCTAAAAGGCTATACGACAAAGCTTGCCATTGTTGATACGATTTGGGGAACTTGTTTGGTGGCCGCAACCGCAGTGGCGGGAACTTGGATTACGCGTCAGTTCGTTTAACGTGTTCGCATTACGAAGTGGAAGCTTGAGGAAAGCATGACAAACTGTTCTTTATCAAACGTCCGACTTAAGCCATTCCGATTCAACACCTTTTTCCAAATAGCAACCGTTCTCATTTGCCTTTCTTGTAGCGGAGTCTGCGTCGCACAGGAATCGCAAGATCCTTCGTCGAAGGTAAAAAAGCCTGAGACTGCGAAAGCGACCACCTCCTCTAAATCGAAGAAGGATGAAAAGCCTCCTTCTGATGGATGGCATCTGTTTCGAGGCGACGCCGCTTCGACCGGCGTTGCAAAAACTGAACTTCCCGATGACCTCGAAATCGTCTGGGAATTTGAAGTCCCAAAGGGCGGATTCGAAGGCTCTCCATTGATCGTTGCCACTCCGAACTCCAACGAAAAAACCGTTTACGTTGGCGACATGGATGGGACGCTTTACTCGCTCGATCTAATGACCGGCGACAAAAATTGGGCATCGAAAACGCCGCTTGGATTTGCAGCTTCACCGGCATATCAAGACGGCAAGATATTCATTGGCGACATCGATGGGTACTTCTATTGCTTTGACCAAAAAGGGAAAGAGCTGTGGAAGATGGAAACGATGGGCGAGATCAGTGGCGGCGCGAGCTTCTATAAGGGCAACGTTCTGTTTGGATCACAAGACGCGAATCTGTATTTGCTGAACGTTGAAGATGGGTCAGAGGTTTGGAAACACGAAACGCCTGATCAAATTCGCTGTTCGACAACGGTCGCTGGCAACCGGGCATTTGTTGCCGGGTGCGACGGATTTCTGCATGTCATTGAGTTGGATACGGGCGAAGAGATTGGCAATGTTAACATCAACTCGCCAACGCAATCGACGCCAGCCGCGTTGGGTGAACAAGTTTTCTTCGGTACCGAACAGGCTGAGTTTATCGCCGTCAACTGGAAGTCGGCCAAGGCCGATTGGTCGTTCGCCGACGATAACGGTCAAGCTTCAGTGCGTGGAAGCGCGGCGGTCACAGACGGCCACGTTGTTTTTGGAGCGAGAAATCGACAAGTTTATTCCGTGAGCCCAGCTACTGGAAAAAGGAATTGGGCCGTTACGCTCAAAGCCAATGTTGACGCCTCGCCAATCATCGTCGGCGACCACGTTTACGTCGGCTCGACGGACGGACGGTTTTACAAACTGGCTTTGAAGGACGGAAAGAAGATCTGGGAAAAACAGTTCAACGGTGGCTTTCTCAGTTCGCCCGCAGCAGCTTTTGGAAAGCTTGTTATTGCGACAGATCGGGGCGTGGTCTATTGTCTAGGTAAGAAATCACCATAGTAAAAACGGACTTCTGCCCGTTATTACGATCGTTGAATTGATTCAATCGAAGTGGTTCAACAAACGCACGCATCTCAAAATTTAGATAAACCAATGTCGACTGAATCAACCAAAACTGAAGTTGGTAGTTATTTCATCTCCAACTACCCGCCGTTCTCTCAGTGGAAGAATGATCAACTTGACGAAGTGACTTCGGCTCTCGCCGCACCGCCAGTTCCTGACACGCCCTTGGGCTTGTATCTGCACATTCCGTTTTGCCGCAAGCGTTGCAAGTTTTGTTACTTCAAGGTCTTCACTGACCAAAACGCCAAAGAGATTGAAAAGTATGTGGCGGCACTTTGCCGCGAGATTGAACTGGTTAGCAAACAACCAGTCATGGGCGAGCGCCCATTTCGCTTTGTTTATTTTGGCGGTGGCACGCCTTCGTTTTTGAGCTCTCGCCAGTTGACTTCATTGGTGGATCGGCTGAGAGAGAACATCAATTGGGATCAGGCTGAAGAGGTTACATTCGAATGCGAGCCGGGTACGCTTCAAGAAAACAAGATCAAAACGTTGAAGGAGCTGGGCATCACGCGACTGAGTCTCGGGATTGAGAACTTCACCGATTCCGTGCTTGAAGAAAACGGCCGAGCCCATCTTTCGAAAGAAGTTTACAAAGCTTGGGATTGGATCAAGGCAGCTGATTTCGACAACGTCAACATTGACTTGATTTCGGGAATGGTTGGTGAGACTTGGGACAACTGGAAATACAACATTGCTGAAGCGATCAAACTGTCTCCCGAATCAGTCACGATCTATCAGATGGAATTGCCGTTCAATACCGTCTACTCCAAAGATATCCTTGGCGAAAAAATCGAAACGCCAGTTGCAGATTGGGAAACCAAGCGATCGTGGTTGAATTACGCTTACGACGAATTTTTGGGTGCGGGGTACAAGATCAGCAGCGCTTACACCGTCGTCAAAGACAACAACAAAGTGAACTTCAGCTATCGAGACAACTTGTGGCAAGGTTCTGATCTGTTGGCAACGGGCATCGCAAGTTTTGGACACATCTCGGGTGTGCATTACCAAAACAAAGCCGACATGAAGGAGTATCAGTCGGACTTGATGGAGCATAACAAGCTTCCACTAGGAAGAGCGTTAAAGCCAACTTCTCATCAGTTGTTGGTGCGCGAAATGATCCTGCTGTTGAAGCGAGGCTATCTCGACATCGGTTATTTCAAAAACAAGTTCGACGTTGATATTACCGAACATTGGAAAGCTGAATTCCAACAACATGTCGACGATGAAATGCTGACGGTATCTCCTAATCGTGTTGAGCTAACGCGAAAAGGCTTCTTGCACGCCGACGCTTTGCTGCCTCCGTTTTTCGAAGCCGAGCATCAGGGAATTCGCTACACATGAGCAATGAATCAGGTGATCAAGCGATCAACCAGTCAAGTGATTCAGATTTGACGTTCATGATGGGCGAGTTCGAAGCGGTTTTTCCGACGGATCGAGTGTACGCTCGGAATCACATGTGGGCCCAGGAAGTTGAATGTGAAAAAGCAGCGGGCAAGTTCCGGTTTGGCTTCACGGCTTACGCGGTTCGATTGCTGCAAGATGTTTACTTTCTCGATTGGCTACTCGATGCGCCTGCAATGCTGAAAGCCAGCCAGGAAATTGGAAGCATCGAAAGCAAAAAGGCAGAGAGCGCACTTTTCGCTCCCGGCCCTGGCCAACTACTAACCTTCAACGATACGCTGATGGAAGATCCGTCGGCGATCAATACTGATAAGTACGGGGCAGGGTGGTTGCTGGAAATGCAACTCACAGAGAACAACTTTCTGTCGCCTGAGCAATACCTCGAATTGCTAGTCGATGTCTGGGCGAAAACCCAACGAACGATTAAAGGTCAGTTGAACGAATAGTCGGAAGTTAATTCGAATCACCCGAGTTGATTTTGGCGATGGTGACTATTTCTCACGCTGAGATCGGAGACGCAGAGTTGCCTCTGTCGCTTCGCCCGGACTGGCGCTCGTTCACGGAGTGAACGGCCACAATGCCAGTGTGGCATTTCACTCCGTGAAATAGCGCCAAACCTGA
>CAYMFZ010000136.1:0-9136 GCA_964389585.1 uncultured Pirellulaceae bacterium
AAGCCCCGTGAAACGCAGAACCGTTCACAAAATACCGCCGTCTCAGACGCACTCATTCGACCAGCAATTCTGGCCGGTGTTGGTGGCGCTAACGGTGCTGAGTGGCATCGCGCTAGGTGGCGTGCTTACGATCCTGCGCGGCCCGTGGATGTGGGGCAGCCTGTTGATCCTTCCGATCCTCGCAGCGCTTTCGATCTTTCTACTGTTCAACCTCAACGACAACCGCTTACGACGCTCGCTGCAATTCGCAATTATCACGAGTCTGGCTTTGCACTTGCTGGTGTTGGTATTCGCCTCCGTCATCAACATTTTTCAAAACCCGTACAAACCCAACGAACGTCAAGTCGCCCAGCGGCCAAACCGCACGATCGAAATCAGCGACCAGCGTGCTTCGTTTGTCTGGGAAGAAACGAACGCTCGTGAGACTCCCGAGCCGAAAATTGAAACCAGGCGTCAAGAAAAGCCGACGACCAACGTTCAACCACAACCCATTCCCGTTGAAGAAACGCAACCACAAGTCAATCCTCAACTTGTACGACGTGAAACGACCGCCCAATCGGTGCCGCGACAAAACCGTGAACTTTCGAAACTGCGGCGACAAAAACGAAATCTTCAACCGCAGTCCAGTCAAAAAGTAACCGGCGAAAAAATCTCGGAAAACAAAACACCTCCGGCCGCTTCGAAATCTGAACAAAAAGCCGAAAGTGCCAAGCAAGCGAACTCGGTAGCCAAGCAATCGGCACCGCAAGCCGAACCCTCCGCAGAGCCAACGAAATCTTCGGCTGCGCCAACAGCCGAAACGAAACCCGAGATTGCCAAAGCGACCTCCAGTCCTCGACGAACGCGATCAACTGAAACCCCCACGACTTCAACACCTCGCCCGACGCCATCAACTGCCCGAGTCAAACGCCCGACGCCGCGTCTGCCAATGGCATCCAAGAAAGCTCCCGTGACTGAGAAAGTGGCCACGGCAACTTCCTCTCAGCCGACGAAGAACGAACCGGCGAAATCTGCCAGTGAGTTGACGCGGCGACCGGTGGAAAGCAGAACGATTCGACCGGCTCTGACTAACCGACCAAAAACATCACTGAGTCCTCGTCCTCAAGTCGCGAAAACGGCTCAGAGAAAGACCCAGCCTCAATCGCTACCCAGCATTTCAAGTCCAACTTCGGTCACGATTACACCACGTCGTTCGACGACTGAATCTGCCGTGGTGACTTCTCCAGTTCAACTTGAGAAACCTGCTCGAGCCCCCGAGTCTAAAACGGCATCGCGACAACTCAATTCCAAAACGCTTTCCGTTTCACGCAGTTCCGAAGGTGTGGCGGGTGTCGGTCGTTCAAAAAACCTCGATCGTTTTACCGGTGGAATGAACAGTCCAGCCTCTCGTGCGTCTGACTCCGCGCGACGTGAGCGAACACAAAGCAATCCCGCCGATCAACGCATGCTGACGTCGTCTCAAAAGTCACTTGCGAGACGATCAGTCGGCGCAACGCGAATTCCAACCAGTGCGTTTCGATCGGAAACGACTTCGGCTGCTAAAATCGCCGGTGCAAAAACCGCAGGTGAGCGAACGTTGGAATCCTCGGCCGCAACCATCGATGCGGCTTCAAGTAATAACCGCGACGAAGTCTCCGCAGAAAAAGGAAGCGCGACCGTCGACATGGGCGCAACCAAAATCGTCACCGACCGACAAACTCGACGCCGGTCGGGTGGTGGCCAGCCCGAAGTTTCCCGGTTGAATCCAGAATCGACGCGACGTTCCAAGGATCGGTCCAGCCAACAACCTTCATTGGTCGCAAGCACCAAAGCCGATGTGTCATCGCCACGAAATCAATCAACCGCGCCTCCATCGGCCAACGCACTTGAGGCTGCGAGCACTTCAACATTTGCGGCTCGGGCAGGTGGCGAGTCGGCGACGACCGTCGAACGTTGGTCTGCTCAAAATGCTGGCGAGTTGGCGGATCAAGGTCAGTCAAATCTTGCCCAACAACTTTCCGATTCTCGTCAACGCGCTCGTCGCAGTTCAGACGAATCGAGTTGGAACGATGACGAAGATGATGAGGATGAAGAAAACAAGCGAGGTAACCAGCGAACGCGAATCGCCCAAGCTCCGATAACAAGATCAGATCCAGGTTTTGGAATTGCGGACAGCGACGCCACCGCGATGGCACCTGCCAAAACAAAAGGCGATGGGCCGAGCGAATCGGTCGCGACCAAAGTCAGTCGTCAGGCAACGGCTTCGATTCCGGGATCAGGCATCGGACGAACAGCAAGCAATATTCTGCTCCAGGCCGCCACGTCGCTTCCGATTATCGAGGCCTCACCCAGTCGTCGAAGCGGAACTGGAAATTCGAAGTCTACCGACGCGAGTGAATCAACTGGCGTCGCAACCAACCCCAAGCCTCGCGGCGCTCGCTCAACGAAATCTTCCGTTTCCCCAACGATCGCAGGAACGGCTACTGTCGAATCGCCTACGGTTTCTAGTCGCACAGGCACGAGCGAAGCCGAACTTGATTCGGTTTCCGTTTCAATCGACAAATCAAACTTGGCCGCCATGGAACAGATCCAAGGTAGCGAACTGGACATCGATGCAATCGAAGGACCGGCTGGGCTTGGCGATCGGCCAGACAACTTTATCGGCGTCATGACCCGGCCCGCGTCTCGCGAAAGCGAACAACTTTTACCTGACATGAAAAATCGGTTTCGCAGTAATCGGTTTGGCGGAATGCCGGCGATCAATCCAGATGCGGTTATCGCCAAAGATGCGTTTCGAAACCGTTCGCCATCGTCGTTTGCAAAAGCCTCGGAGCCAACGACCGAAGCCGCCATTCATTTAGGGCTGGAGTTTCTTGCCCGTTACCAATCGCCTGATGGAAGCTGGTCGTTAACCGGTTTCGATCGGGATGAGCCGCAACATTTGACGCAGCTTGATAGTGACACGGCGGCGACCGGTTTGGCGTTGCTTGCCTTTCAAGGCGCAGGTTACAACCATCGCGAATTCAAATACGCTCGGCAGATTAATCACGCCATTCAGTGGTTGACTGAAAACCAAGCTGAAGACGGTGGGCTTTATGTTCCTTCTGATAAAAAGTCAGACAGCGCGTGCCGACTCTACAGCCACGGGATCGCAGCGTTGGCTTTGACAGAAGCCTACGGCATGACGCAGGACCCACGACTAGCAGAGCCCGCTCAAAAAGCACTTGATTACATCGCGGATTCTCAGGACCCACGAAAAGGTGGCTGGCGATACTTTGACGAACCCGGAAAAAAGTCGTCTGACACTTCGGTTTCTGGCTGGATGATGATGGCAATGCAAAGTGGTCGTTTGGCGGGACTCGAGGTTGATGAAAAAGCTTTCACCTCTGTGGATGATTGGCTGGAGGTTGCAGCAGACCCTGATAACAATTCGCTGTACCGATACAATCCTTACGCCCGTGACTCAAAAGGCGTTTCGCGTATGCAAGGTCGCAAGCCCACACCATCAATGACATCCGTTGGATTGTTGATGCGGATTTACTCAGGCTGGGACAAAGAAGATCCGCGATTGTTGGCGGGAGCCGACTACATTCTTGAACAGCAATTACCCAGCGATTCAACACCGCAAGTTCGCGACACCTACTATTGGTATTACGCCACTCAAGTTCTCAAACATATCGACGGCCCGCGTTGGGAAATTTGGAATCAAAAACTTCGGCCGCTGTTGACCCGCTCTCAAGAAAAATCTGGTGACTTTGCAGGCAGTTGGCATCCGTATCGCCCCGTTCCCGATCGTTGGGGTTCGTTTGGTGGACGTATCTACGTGAAGACGATGAACTTGCTTTCGCTGGAAGTTCGACACCGCATGTTGCCGCTTTATCAAAGTGAAAAACAGCGCAAAGAACTGCAACGCAAACTGGAAGAGAAAAACAAAACCGAAGCGCCAATGATCGAAGGCGAAATCATCTCGACCAACATAAAACCAGACGCAGACCGAGCTAGTCTTATGGCCAAAGTTGTAGCTCCTTCGGCACCAACAACTCCAAAACTTGACGACGATCTTGATCGAACCAACGATCCCAATTCGACACTGACTCGCATCGCAAAAACCAATGTCGGCGAGAATCCGAATGTCGAAATGGAAGTGCCAGAAATCTCCGCACCCAAGATTGATTTATCGCAACCCGCACAGCCAAAACCTGAATCAACGAAGCCAAATTTAGAAAAGGCAGGCAATTCCGATTCGACAGCGGAAAATACTCCCGATGCAAACTCAAGTCGATCCAAGCGGACTCGGTCCGGCATCACACGTGCTCCAAAGCCCGCGAAAATTGTGCCGACTGTCCCCCTCGTCGAAGACCGTAAACCGAAAGAATCAGCTAGTCTCAATGCACCAAACGATTCAAAATCTTTGACGTTGAAAAAACCAAATTCCGTCGATTCGAAGCTTGAAATCAAAACTTTGAACAAGCCAAATTTGGCGATCGATGCCCCTTCAATGCCCGACGACATTGATTCCAACCTAAAACGATCAACGTCGGAGAAGTTGGCGAATGCCGAGTCGGACAAGAGCGGTTCGCCAACGCGACCTCGAAGTGAAAAGTCGATGGCGGATGCCAAGCCTACGATCAAACCGGCTGAAACAAAGCCGACGCCAGAAAAGGCCAAATCGACGCCCAAAAAGCCAGACGTTCAATTCGCCTCTGTTTCCGGCAGCGTCACCCTGGACGGAAAAATTCTAGAGAATGCCAAAGTCGAATTTGTCCCATTGGACAAGAACGAAAAAACTCAAAGTGTTCGAACAAACAAACTTGGCCAATTCAACATTGCATCTGCGGGAACAAAAAGACAACCAGGCCTGAGAGTTGGCAAGTACAAGGTTTCCATTACGACATTTTTTGAGTCTCCAGATGAGAACATCATCGACTTATTAGAAACGGTTCCGGCAAAATACAATTCGGCAACTACACTTCGCGCCACAATCGTCGCGGACAAACAGAACACGTTGAAGATTGAGCTACAAAGCAAGTAGACGTTTAGTGGTTCAGTGTAGAACAGTTGTCCTCAACTGTTCCGAGTTCATAGTCCCAGTTGTCCTCATACCACTGCATGTTTAAATCCAGCCTCAAAGCAGTCTGGGTTTTGCCAGTCTGGGTTTTGCAATGAGACAGTTGGGACAACTGCTCTACATTCAGACTACAATCGACGAGATACCGACGAACCCTGACGTGCTCGTGGTGTCTTTTCGGTGAGGGCAAGAGCCCTGTATTCTCAACATCCTCGTTTGACATGCTTCTTTTTCAGGACCTCCCATGTTTGGATTTAAGTATCTAAAAACCACGCCGACGACTCACGTCATGCAATACAAAAGCGGAAACTTGGTGCGACAAGGCGCCGGCTTATCGTTTTTCTATTTTGTGCCTTCGAGCGTAGTCGTGAAAATCCCACTGGCCAGCATCGGCGTTCCGTTCGTATTCAACGAAGTCACAGCCGACTTTCAAGAAGCCACCATTCAGGGCGACATTACCTATCGAGTAACTGATCCTGAAAACCTCTCGACGATGCTTGACCACAGCGTCGACCACTCAGGCCGATATCAAACGGATGATCCGAGCAAACTCAATGAACGGTTGACGCACGCCGCACAGATTTCCGCACGAGCATTTACGCAACGGCACCGGCTTGATGAACTGTTAACCAAAAGTGACGAGTTGGTTGCGACTTGCGAAGTCGCTCTGAAAGAATCTCCCGCAGTGGCGATGCTGGGCCTCGAAATTATTGGCATGTCGATTCTTTCGATTCGAGCAACCCCCGAGATGACGAAGGCGCTTCAAGCCGAGGCCCGCGAAAAACTGCTTCAACAAGCGGATGAAGCCGTTCACATCCGGCGCAACAATGCGATTGAACTTGAGCGGCAAATCAAAGAGAACGAACTGCAAACTGAAATCAAAGTCGAAGAAAAGAAACGCGAAGTCCGCGAGATGCAGCTTCGCGCCGACATCGCAGTCGAGCAAGCACGAACAGAACTCGTTGACCAGAAAGTTCAAAACGAACGCAAGGAAGCCGAAGCCCGGGGTGATGCACTTCGCGCGATGCTGGCTCCGATGAAAGATGTCGACTGGAAGACATTACTGGCGGCATCTCCCGGCGGAATCAACTCGCAAGAAATGATCGCTTTGGCGTTTCGTGATTTGGCAGATAACGCAGACAAGATCGGATCGCTGAACATCTCGCCCGACCTGTTGAACACGTTGCTTGACCAGAAAAATGACGAGTAAAACTGAATCGAAGAGTTGAGGTTTAAATCGCGTTATATGAACCAAAGGCACGTTTGGCAATTTGTTCTATTCCATGACTGATCCCACAATTCACCACGATATTTTGAAACACGTTTCAAACTCTAATTTCCGATAATCATGCTTAGCTCTCTACCCATCATCGCAGTCGTCACGCGTGACACGCGATTGGAAAACTTGAAAGAACGCTGGGTTACTTCGTCCAATGTGAAATTCCAAATGCAGCAAGCGGCATTTCATGAGCAAGATCGTTTGAAACGAAAACGCAAATCGAAATCCAAGACATACGCTCAAACGGCTGATTTCGATTTGGCCGTTGAGCAAGCAGCAGAAGCACTTTCGGATGACGATGAACTTCGTGAAGAGGATGTGACCTACAAGGAAGCACTCAAGCAGCTTCTTTACGAGATTGAATTGGGATTCCCCGTCAAAAAAGTCGATCGCGACTTCATTTCAAATTTCGATTTCCAACGCTGTGCCTGCGTTGTCGTTTTTGGCCAAGACGGCTTGGTCGCCAACGTTGCAAAATATGTGGAGGACGTTCCTATCGTAGGCATCAATCCTGATCCGCAACGGAACGATGGAATCTTATTGCCGTTCGAAATCCGTCAGGCTCGATCAATCGTTCGCAAAACAGTCGATCGAAAATTCAAAGCCCGCGAAGTGACTTTAGCTCAGGTCAGCACGAACGATGGTCAAACGATGCTGGCGTTCAACGATTTTTTCTTGGGTTGCAAAACACACACGTCGGCACGTTACACCGTCGAATTGAATTTACAAACGGAGTCGCAGTCTTCAAGTGGTTTGATTGTATCGACTGGAGCAGGATCGACGGGATGGATGTCCAGCCTGTTCAACATGGCGGAGAGATTGAGTCGGTCGGTTGGAGGTGGCGGCGGATTGACTGATCGACCAAGTTTGAAATGGGAAGACAATAACTTGATTTGGGCGGTCCGAGAACCGTTCATCAGTCGGCATAGTTCTGCGGACATGGTTGGCGGAATTCTCAACGGAAAAGAGGAGCTGGTCGTTGGTTCTCAAATGGACGGCAACGGTGTGATCTTTTCGGATGGAATCGAAAACGACTTCATCGAATTCAACAGTGGCTCAATCGCCGCATTCAAAGTGGCTGATCAAAAAGCAAACCTAGTCATTGGCTAGGTCGCGTGTACTCGTTGGACGAAGGTTTCGAACGCAGAGGTCGCTAAGACACGCAAAGTCTGCCGGATCGGGGTCGGGCAAACAACCATGAGAACCGCAAAGTCGAAATTCAATTCGACTTTCGTTGTGTGGGACTTTTTGGTGGGTAACTTCTGCCGGAAGTTTCCGAGACTAACGCAAGACACAATTTCAGCAATCGCTTTATCGGCAAAAAGATCTACTCATCGGATTGGTAACTCTCGGCAAGAGTCACCCACTAAAGTTCGTATTAATACTCTCAAGGTTGCAATTTTTTTAGAAAGCGACTTTGCAGTTCTCCTGGGCCGACAATCTAATCTGACAGGAACTTGGAAGATAGTTTGGTACAATGCGTTTGCAAAAAAATCTGTTTATTCTGTTGGTAGATCATCATGGTTCATTCGATGCTGAAAGCATTCTCGATCGTCTTTCTAATTGCCCCAGCTTTGACGACTGCGAATGCACTTGGTCAGGATGCGATTCACCAGGCGACGAATGCGACGTCTCAATTCGACTTGCACCCCGAACTTGATGTCGAGCTGTTTGCGGCTGAGCCGTTGATGGCTAACCCATCGAACATCGATGTTGATCACCTCGGTCGTGTTTGGGTTTGCGAAGTCATCAACTATCGACACTTTCGTAACACCGACGCCAAACCGCGAGAGGAAGGAGATCGAATTCTGATCCTCGAAGACACCGATGGCGATGCGGTTACTGACAAGTCGACGACTTTCTACCAAGGACGTGACATTGATTCTGCCCACGGAATCTGCGTTTTAGGTGATCGCGTTATCGGTTCAGCCAACGATTCCGTTTTTGTCCTAACTGATACCGACGGCGACTCAAAATCCGACAAAAAAGAAGTTTTATTCACAGGAATCGGTGGAACACAACATGATCATGGCATTCACGCGTTCGTGTTTGGGCCTGACGGAAAGTTGTATTTCAACTTTGGCAACGAAGGGAAACAGATTAAAGATAAGAACGGCGATCCAATCATCGACAAGGCGGGCAACGAAGTCGTCGCCAATGGAAAGCCGTATAACCAAGGCATGATCTTTCGTTGCAACATGGACGGAAGCGAGTTCGAAACGCTGGCTTGGAACTTTCGTAACAATTGGGAGTTAGCGGTTGACTCGTTCGGTTCAATTTGGCAATCCGACAATGATGATGATGGAAATCGAGCCACACGAATCAATTTCGTCATGCCGTTTGGCAATTACGGTTACACCGATCAGCGAACGGGAAGCAATTGGAAGACGGAGCGAACGGGAATGCATGATGAAATTCCAATTCGGCATTGGCACCAAAACGATCCAGGCGTGATTCCGAATTTGCTTCAAACCGGTGCTGGATCTCCAACCGGCATTTGTGTTTATGAAGGCGATTCCTTACCGAAGGTTTTTCAAAATCAAATGATTCATTGCGACGCAGGGCCCAGCATCGTGCGGGCTTATCCCGTCAAGAAATCAGGAGCAGGTTACACCGCGTCGATCGTGAACATGATGGACGGCGCGGAAAAGAATCAATGGTTCCGTCCGTCTGACGTTTGTGTTGCGCCTGATGGTTCATTGATCGTTGCCGATTGGTATGATCCTGGAGTTGGCGGTCATCGGATGCAAGACATCGAACGCGGGCGTTTGTTCCGGCTTTCGAAAAAGGGGAATGCTGGAACGTACAAG
>CAYMFZ010000136.1:9146-10788 GCA_964389585.1 uncultured Pirellulaceae bacterium
CTGATTTTTCGACGCCTGATTCTGCGACCCAAGCTCTGCGAAGCCCGAACCAGGCAACGCGATACTTGGCTTGGACGGCTTTGATTAACTTTGGATCGAAATCGAACGAAGCCTTAAAGAAGATGTCGGCTGACGAAAATCCGAGAATGCGTGCGCGGGCGATTTGGGTTTTAGGAAAACTCAACCTACCCAAATCGGTAAAATTGGAAATGATTCATGCAGGATTGGTTGATGCGAGCACTGACGTTCAAGTCGCCACGATACGACTCTGCGTTCAGTTGCAAAACGAACTTGAGGGCGCGGAAATTCCTTCGGTTGGCAAAGTCGAAGATTCATCGCCAGAATTGCTGCGAGAACTATTGCTTGCGATTCGCCAATGGCCGATTGAGTTCCATGCAACCATCTGGGCCAAAATTGCAGAGCAATATGAGCCTGGTGATCGGTGGATGCTCGAAGCGTTGGGGATTGCGGCCGATGGCAAATGGGATGAGTGCCTTGAGGCTTGGAGCGGAAGCGATCAGGACAAGTGGCAATCGGATGCAGGACGCGACATCGTATGGCGGTCTCGCGGAAGCAAATCGGCTGGATTGCTTTCGACAATAGTCGCTGATGATGCGACGACGATTGATGAAATGGCTCGCTATTTCAGAGCCTTTGACTTCCTTGATGGAGATTCAAAATCGAAAGCCCTCGCCGAATTGGCCTTTGGGGAACGTGGGCTACCGAAAGCTAAGAGAAGCTACGTCTTGATGGAGTCGGCCAGTCGACTTGATCCCAACGAACTTTCTTCTGAACATCGCGAAAAGCTCGAGACGGCAATCGAAGCCAGTCGAGGCACACCTCAGTTTATCTCGATGGTTGGAAAATTTTCTTCGAAACGGCACTATCCTGAACTGCTGAAGATCGCAACCGAAGGAGACGATCGGCAAATGGCTGCGGATGCGATGAGTGTCTTGATGGACAAAGACCAAGCGGGATCGATTCATGGCTTGATTGTTAATTCGAAACCTGCGACTCGCGAAAAGATCTGTGACGCGTTGGTCAATTGTGGCAAACGAAGGGCGGACCATTTACTCTCGGGCGTCGCCAAGCGTGAAGATCTCGCCAGCGAAATTCGAACTTATGCCATTAAGCGTTTAGGCGAATCGCGAGCAGGGGCAGGGGACATGCTGTGGTGGATTGATCAAAAGGAAAAGCTTGATCCAACCATCATGCCGGCAATCGTTGCGGCACTTCATCGAGCGAAATGGGAATCGGTTCGAAACAAAGCGAACGAGTTATTTCCAATCGCTGCAACCAAAGACAATCGTCCCATGCCTTCGATGGATGAGTTATCTGAGCGAAATGGCAATCCCGCAAATGGCAAAACGGTTTTCGAAAATGCAGGAACATGCGCCAAATGTCATATCGTCGCAGGCAAAGGAATCGAAGTCGGTCCCGATCTCTCAGAAATCGGATCGAAACTGACCAAGCCCGCGATGTACGAGTCGATCTTGTTTCCTTCGGCCGGCATCAGTCACAACTATGAAAACTGGATGGTATTGAAAGACGATGGGCAGATGATTACTGGCGTCTTGTTGGGAGAAACTGATTTCGAAGTTCAACTTAAAGACGACAAGGGAATCAGGCACACCATCAAGAC
>CAYMFZ010000137.1:0-5400 GCA_964389585.1 uncultured Pirellulaceae bacterium
CAGCGAGCGAGCCGAAAGGGTGTTGCCCCCAGCTCCAGTTTGCGACGTCACTTTTTTGCCTTGGCACGTCAAATTCGCCAGTGGGCGGACGCGCAACCCGAACCGCAAACCGGTCGAGGCATGGCGATTGGTGTCACGTCATTGGTTAGTGGCGCTGGCAAGAGCACGGTCAGCTTCAACCTCGCTGCCGCTCTGACGTCTTTGGTTCGGAATCCAACTCTGTTGATCGAGTCTGATTTCGGGAAGCACTACGTAACAAGACGGTTGGGTTATTCACGGGCACCTGGGCTAAGCGAAGTCTTGTTGGGCGTTGCCGAGTTGGAAGAGGTGGTTTTTCCAACGTCGACGGCTGAATTGTCTGTAATGGGTGCAGGGCGAAAATCGGACCAAGAGGCGTTGGAGCTGCCATTTGATTTGATTCCCAACCTGATGGATGAGAAACTCAATGACTTTGGGTATGTAGTTTTTGACCTGCCTTTGGCCACTCATTTAACTGCCTGTCATTCGATTGCTTCTCATATGGATGGAATCATACTGACTGTCGAATCAAATCAAATTGATCAACGTCAGATTGGTCGCTTCCGGCGACAACTTGAAAGCCAAGGCGTCGATATTATTGGCGTTGTTTTGAATAAAGCTTGATTTCCCTTTTGCCATTTTCTGTCAACGGTTGTTGTTGACCGAAGGGCCGCAAGCCGTTTGCGGCATCCAGATTCCAACTTGATTTGCCCCGTTGAAACTAGAGACTCGGATGATTGTTCGCAGCCGGCGAAAAAACGAAACCTTAATTAGTCGAATTTTTGGCTCGTCAGCGCGGTTCAAAGCCAAGCAATTTTCGCAAGCTGATTTTCTCAGCGAGGAACAGTTTCAATTTGAACTGCTCAAAGAAATCTATCGATCTGATCGCCGCCCCAATCTGCGAGAGTTGGGGCTGATTCGAATGGTCTTCCAAGGCGCCGACAAGAACCGTTCTGAAGTCGACGACCAAACGATGTCAGCTTTTGCTGAACGTCTCCGGATTACAGATTCTGTGGGTTGGTATGACTCGAGTTTGGCTTTCTTGCTGCCCGAGACCGACAAAGATGGCACACTTCAGGTTGCAAATGCAATCGCTGAAATTGCTGTAGAACATTCGCTGTCTGTGGACACTGAGGTCTCAATCTATCCTTGGGATGATGAGTTGATCGCGCTTTCAAATGAATTGAAAACTTTGGGCGAGTTCGAGGACGAATCAAATGACGAGCCACCAAGTGATCAAAATGGGGCTCATGATTCACAAGATTTTTGTTCTTCAAATCGCAAAGCAAATCGTAAGAGTAACGGCTCAGGCAACGGATCAGCTTTTGTGAAAACAGACAAAGTCGACTTAGTTAAACACTCGTTCGTCAAACCTGAACGAACGCCTTGGTGGAAACGGTCGGTCGACATCATTTGCTCAGGAACTGGGATCTTGATGTTGTCGCCGATTTTTTTAGTCGCGGCGTTGGCGATCAAGTTTACTTCGCCGGGCCCAATTTTTTTCCAGCAGATGCGGGAAGGAAAAAACGGAAAGCCATTTGGAATCTACAAGTTCCGGACGATGGTGATCGACGCAGAAGCAAAACAGGATGAGCTTCGTGGCGAAAGCGAACAAGACGGTCCTGCGTTCAAGTTGACCAATGATCCTCGTGTTACAACAGTCGGAAAGTACCTACGCAAGTCTTGCGTTGACGAATTGCCCCAACTCTTGAACGTGTTGCTTGGCCAAATGTCACTCGTAGGGCCACGCCCGCTACCTGTTGGCGAGTCGCACGCGTGTACCGCATGGCAGCGTGCACGGCTGACGGTATTGCCTGGGCTAACATGTACTTGGCAAGCACGCGGAGGGCGTGACGTGAAATTCGCTCAATGGATGCGAATGGATCTGGAGTACATCGAACGACGAAGTTTTTGGTTCGACATGAAACTCATCGTTGAAACAGCCTTTATCGCTTTGTTGCATCGCGGTTCTGTCTAGATCCAACAAATTGCTTTTCAAATTTAAACCTTTGTCCTACACAAGCTTCCCAGTGCAAGACGCTCAAGCCAGTTTTTCATTCCATGGAAATTTCCGACAAACAAATCGCGATGGAACCCATCGGGGCTGATCCGGTTTGGGATGGTGGCGGGGTGGAATCCAACGTTTCGGAATCCAATGTTCCCGAAGAACGTAGTATTCGAGACAAAGTGTTCAATCTATTCTCGAATTCTGAATTCGGACAGGTTGTCGAAACCTTTTTGACGACGCTTGCTGTGTTTGGAGTCTTCTTAATTCAAGGCATCGTCATTGCCAGAATTCTCGGGCCCGCGGGTCGCGGTGAGTTTGGAACCGCGATGTTTTTTCCGCGCGACGTGTTTCTCTACGCCGGCTTGTTCGGCGGAATCGAAATCGTCAACAGCTACGCCGTCAAAGGCTTGGTCAACGTCCGCTCACTCAAATATTCTGCGGCCAAAGTTGGCTTGATTAGTGGTTTGTTCACGGGCGTGATCGCCGCGATCGTTTCCGTCATTGTGCTGGTGAGCGTTGGCAAGACTTATTTGATCCCATTCGCGCTCCTCTGTTGCGCCTTTGTTCCATGGGAGCATATGCAACTTACGATTTCTGCCGTTGATCGCGGCACGAAAAATTATCGCTTTTACAACGTCAATCGTTTGCTCTATGCAATGACATTCGTGATCTTGTTGGCTGTCGTTTATGGTTTGAACATTGACAACCTGTTGGGTTTGTCGCCACTGCTGATGATCTGTTGTCTGTTCGTGACGGCCAGGATTGTAGGAATCTTGCCAACGTTACGTGGCATGGATGTCATCGGCAAATTGTTAGGGCGCGAAAAAGTTCAACATGAAATTTCAGGTTCTGAAATCCGCGGGGTGGTCGACGCGTCGCTTGATCAAGCGGAAGTTCCATCAGCTTGGACGTTGTTGAAGAATGGTCGATTCTACGCGTTGTCGATGTTGGCTTCAGAATTGTTCGAGCGACTTGACATGTTTCTGATTGTTGCAATCGCTTCCGTCACCGAATCCGGTTACTACTTTGTTGCAGTTCCAGCAGCTCAACTCCTGATTGTCGCGCCCAACGCACTTGGCGTGTTCACGTTCAATGCAGGCGCGGATAAAGACCATAAATTATCAGTCAAACAAGCCATTGGCGTCATGTCGGCCACCGCTCTGTTGCAGATTGTTTCGGCTCTGATCCTCTCGCTCATCATTCCTTTTCTCATTGTCCAGTTTTTCAAACAGCCTTTTGCTCCCGCCATTCCATTTGCACTTTGGTTGTTACCGGCTTGCGCGATCAAAGGCTACTTGCAGGCGGTGGATGGCTACTTAAAAGGACGTGACAAGCCCATGATCGGCGTGTGGGCTAGGTTTCTAAGTATCTTTGTGATGTTGGCCTTCGTCGCTGGCGTGTACTCCGAAATCATTCCTGGTCCGTCGCAAAAACTTTTATCAATTCCCATGGCAGCTTGTTTGGGGCAAGCGATCAGCATGATAATCATTTCGGCTGCTGTCGTAAGAGATGTCGATGAACGGCAGAAGATTGACCAGAGTTTAGATTCTTCCAATCATTTAGATGGGGAGGGCGAAAATGTCATCGACTGATTTTGAGCCAGAACATTTGGCCAACACCTCCTCGAAAGTCTTAACTCATTCGCAGCAGTTTGAACGGCTAGTCAATGCTCCAGTCATTCCGATGATTGGAATGGTTGCTTTGTTCCTGACCGCGTTCGGCAATCTCGTCAATGTCGCCGTCGACAAAGATGTTGTTGCGATTGATAAACAAGTCATTGCCAAACTAGGCGCGTTGGCGGTCTGTGGTTTGTACGGTGCCTATGGCTTCCTAACCGAAGTAAAAGTCCGTCGCCTGCTGTTCGCGTTTCCGACAATCTGGGTCGCAATCATTTTTGGGTTCTATGTGCTCGCAGTTCCCGGTTCGATCACCCAAACAGAATCACTTGCGTCCGCGATTTCAATTGCTTGTGTTTTGTTGATGTCCCTGACCTGTTTGGTGCACCATGGTGTCAAACCGGTTCTCAACGCAATTTTCTGGGCGATTAGCCTGTTCATCGTCTTGTCATGGATGGTCTATATTCTCGTGCCGGCGATTGGCGTTTTTGAGGAACCAATTACCGACGGACAATTTACGATTCGCATGAGTGGATTGGCGCATCCAAATACACTGGGTCAATTTTCCGGCCTCCTGATCGTTTTGGGATGCATCCTCTATTACAACTACAAACTTATTTCGTGGCTGCGTGTCGCTTGCGTCCTGCTGGCGGTTGGTGCCTTGATTGGATCGCTTTCAAGAACTTCTTTGCTTGCAACCGTTCTGTCGCTATTGGTCGTTTACCGTCAACAGTTTTGGCACCGAAAATATTTCAATTATGTTCTGGCGATGTCGCTGGTCGGTTTCATCGGACTGTTGATTCTGAGTATCAATTACGACATCGTCGCGCTCGCACAGAGTAAGTTGACTTTTTTGTCGAAGTCTGGAGACACGGAGTAACTGACGAGTGCCACCGGTCGAGCAGATATTTGGGGCTACGCGATTCACATGATTTGGGAGCGTCCCTTGACTGGCTACGGCGCGGCGACGTCCAAATACTATCTGACGGATTATTCGCTTTATACGCACAACATGCTTTTGAACGTCGCGTTTTCGACGGGCGTTTTTGGTGGTCTCGCGGCGGTGTTGATGGCTTTAGGGCGAGTACGTGATTTGTTTCGGCGAAACCATACGATTGCGGACGGACTAGTGGCGTTTATCTTATTGAATGGCTTGTTTGAGAACGTCCTGTTTTCGATTTTGGCGGGCATGCCAACCATCCTTTGGGTTGTGGCAATTTCGATCCCAGGTTTTGAGTCGATGAAAGAAACGCATCCTGAAACGATTACGGTTCGAAACGAATTGGCTAGTTCGGGGAGATCGAGATGAGCCTCAAACAAGTGCCCGATTCGAACGTAAAGAAGCCTGAATATTCTGAGGATCAAGTGTTGAACCCTTTAGACGTCCATGTCGTGATTTTGAACAATTATGTTCGAAAGCATCATGTCGTCGCCTTCCAAGCGTTGGCCCAGCGAGTTCGCCAGTTGACCGTATTGCTTTCCGTTCCGATGGAGCCTGATCGAGATTGGGACGCTCAATGGGAAGATCTCGATGTTCGCGTTCAGAAGAATTGGATGTTCACGACCAAGTGGAAACACTCGTCCGGATTCAAAGAAGCGAACTTCATCCACATTCCAATCGACACCAACTCCCAACTGAAAAAGCTCAATCCAGACATCGTGTTCTCGTATGAGATGGGAATGCGAACTTTGTTTTCAAGCTGGTATCGACGATTTCACCGCGACGTTCCTTTGGTGATGGTTGGCAATATGTCAGAC
>CAYMFZ010000137.1:5410-10669 GCA_964389585.1 uncultured Pirellulaceae bacterium
ATGTCAGACCACATCGAAAGCGAACGTGGCTTGCTTCGTCGGACAATGCGAAAATTGATCCGCAGCGGCGTTGATTACTTCACTTACAACGGCCCAAGTTGCAAACGCTATTTTGAAAGACTCTCGATCCCCGCAGCCAAGCAATTCCATGTTCCCTACTGCGTCGATCCCGATTCAATTTTCACTGGCGAGCGAACCGAGTCGACTCGATCAGTCCGCCGATTGCTCTACTGTGGCGCAATGAGTGAGCGCAAAGGAATTTTGCAATTCACGGAAACGCTACGACGCTGGTGCAATGAAAATAGCTCACAACAAGTCGAGTTGGCGATCGCCGGCAGTGGCGAATTGCAAACGAAGATTGCTGAGAATGCTTCCGCCAATTTGGAGATAGAGTTTTTGGGAAACTGCGACACAGCAGCGTTGCGTGATGCCTACCAGTTTTCTGATATCTGTGTTTTCCCTTCGCTGGCTGATGAGTGGGGGTTGGTTCCAATCGAAGCGATGGCGTCTGGTGTTCCCGTTCTCGGTAGCATCCACGCACAATCAATCGAAGCCGTCGTTGTCGATGACACAAATGGTTGGTCTTTTGATCCAACAGAAGCCGATTCCATGATGAAGGCGTTGAATCGAGCGATGTCATGCTCAAATAAGACCCTGTTTGAAATGGGCATTACCGCTCGAAAATCTGTCGAGCATATCAGTAGCGAGACAACCGCAGAAAAGTTTTGCGAAGTCATCACAACGGTTTTGCCAGATCAATAACTTAGGCATCTCCTTAACCAGAATTCCACGCAAACGCATCAGCGAAGTTGGCGCTTGCGTTTTCACCTATGAGATAAACAAAACATTTTCGACCTGATTTTTCGTCATGAGTAACAAATCCATCGCCAGCCGTTCGAATGCCAGCCATTCCCTTGCCAGTCTTTCGCTTGACCTTGATAACAAGTGGGCGTACCTCAAGACTCATGGCGATGAAAGCTGGGAGTCGTTTCCCAGCTACTTTGACCTGGTCGTTCCTCGAATTCTTGAGTTCCTGGATGACCATAAACTTAGGATTACGTTTTTTGTCGTTGGCCAAGACGCAGCAATCGAGCGAAATCATGCGGCGATTGCTTCAATCGCGGAGGCGGGACATGAGATTGCAAATCACTCATTCAACCACGAGCCTTGGCTGCATCTTTATACGCCTCAGCAGTTGTCTGAGGAGTTTGAGAAAAGCGAAAACGCGATCAAGAACGTAACGGGACAGCAAACGGTTGGCTTTCGCGGTCCAGGTTTCAGCTTGTCAAACGAAGTCTTGCGAACGTTAGTTCGACGCGACTACAAATATGATTGCTCGACATTTCCAACGTACCTTGGTCCCATCGCGCGGGCTTATTACTTCTTCAAGTCTCGACTTTCCAAACAAGACAAGGAAGAGCGGAAAGAGTTGTTTGGAAGTTGGAAAGATGGTTTTCAATCGAACAAGCCGTTCGAATGGGAATGCGGTCAGGAAAGACTGCTTGAGATTCCCGTCACGACGATGCCGATTTTCAAAGTCCCGATTCACGCGACTTATTTGATGTTCCTGGCTGGCTATTCTCGCAAGCTGGCGAAACTCTATTTTTGGTCGGCGTTGCAGTTGTGCAAACTGATGAGAGTCGAGCCTTCGTTTTTACTTCATCCGTTAGATTTTCTGGGAGCCGAAGACGACAACGATCTTTCATTCTTTCCTGGAATGAATCTTCCCGCCCAAACAAAAATTGAATTGCTAAGCGATTGCATGAAGATGTTTGCCAAGCGTTTTAAGGTCGTCACTTTGCGAGAACACGCCGCAAAAAGAAGGGGAAAGCAGGCAAGGTCGCGTGATGTTGAGACTGCACCCCCGGGAATTCCAGCCAGTGGAATCGGCCGCGCCTAAGTGGTTGCGTGAATGTCGTCATTCCTCGGAACGAAGTATCTTTTCCATCTTTCTTCCCTTTGCCAGTTCGTCGACCAGCTTATCAAGATACCTGGTTTTTTTGATCAACGGGTTTTCTATTTCTTCAACACGATAACCACAAATAACGCCCTTGATTAAGTGCGCGTTCGGGTTCAGTTTACATTTGTCGAAAAAAGCATCAAACGTCACTTCTTTCGCGATCAGGGATTTCAGTTTCTTTGCATCGTAACCCGTCAGCCATTTGATGACTTGGTGCAACTCTTTTTTGGTTCTACCCTTCTTCTCAACTTTTGCCACGTAGAGTGGGTAGATCGACGCGAAGGTCATTTTTGCAATGCGATCTTCGGTGCCCGGTGGTGGCTTTTTCATTTACTTCTCAGAGGTAAGGCAGTTGCGGGCAAATCTGGTTGGTCATGCTAACAGCAATCCAAATCGTATACAAAATTTTGATCTGGATGGATATGTTCATACTCGATTCCAGTTTGCTCTGAAACGATACGCCGCACTCGAAGCGCCACGTCACGACTTGTTCCTGATGGGCACCGCATCATGAATTCGTCATCGTCGATTGCTGGCCATTTTTCGTACCAATCTTGGCTTTCTGACCGCGCAAAGAAGTAGATGATTCCGACAATAAGAATCGTCACGAGTAATTGAAGAATTAGATTCACAGGTTCAGTCCTTGCTTGGATATTGCGAAACTCAACCTCAAAGATAGCAGATTCTGAAGTTTGAGTTGGGGAAACGACGACGTCGGGTGAGAGCCGCAATCTTGGATTAGGTTTTTAACTAGTCACTCAAACAGTTCGGCGAATAGCGACATTGTCGCTCGATTTTCCAAATCGAAAGCGCTTCTTTGGGTTTAGCGAATGCCGTATGCCTATGTGCCCAACTGCCTACGGTTGCGTTGATTGTCGCGCAATTAAGGACTAATTTTTAGTTCAACCAACCAAGTATCTGGTGATGGTTCGCAATACAGCTCTCCAAGCTTACTTGGTAACTCATTGAGCATGGTGACTACGCCAGTTGCGGGACTTACAAATCCAATCGCTGCCTTTTCGGCTTCCAAAACTCCAAACTCATCTCCTTCTTGATAACTGTTTCCTAAAATTGGGAGTTCCAAATGAATAAGGTGGATCAGTGCGTCGTGAATCGTATAGCCGGGGTCTGCACAGCGTGATGGTGGAAACAATTTATGAAACAGTTGTTTGGCAAGACCGATTTTCACATGGGACTCCAGAGTTTGAACCCAAAGCCCGTCGTCAGTAAATCTGAATGTCTGATTCATGATCTATTCATCAAAAGAGTTGTCAAATTTTTGTGTTCCCTTGGTCGAGTCAGTGTTTCATCGAACGCAATCAATCGGCTTCTTTCCCATCATGCTTGAGAATCGCATGAGACAAAAAGCTGTGAATTTCGAGTTCAAGCTCTACCTCGATTTCACGTTTTCCTTAGCTCAGAGTCTATCCCAAGACATGTGAGCCGTTGACGCTACTCGGGCCCGTCGAACAAGTGGTTTGTCTTGCTGGTCATTCAGGCCCGAGGCTAGCGCCTTCGGCTCACCGTTGATCGAAAATCTTGTTGCTTCCAAGCTCACTGAACCGACTTTTAACGATCCTCTAATATCGTAGCAGGAATTCGTAATCGAAAGTTGGTTTGAAACATTCGCCCGGCTCGATCGACGATTTCCAACTAACCACACTGCTGTTGTTGATTGAATCGCCTTGTCGGTTCAACCAGTCATCTGGTCGAAAGGCTTCAACGATTTTCGTGCCCTCATCAGAAATCTTGTTTGGTTTTCCACCAAAACGAACTTTCACCTCAACAGGTACAGATTCGTTTTTGTTGTTTGCTAATTCAATTTCAGTCTTGCCGTGAACGCGGGCGTACTCTCTGTTTCGCCATTTCACAGCCTTAAGTTCACGTTTGACTTCCTGGTCAACCACTTTGCCGCGAAGGTCAACCGCAACCGTCACAGGAACACGACAGATTCCACCTGGAGAAGTGTAAGTCAACAATTCCTGAGCCAACGGTTGAAAGCCATCGACAAACATCGCCGCGCCAGTTGTCCAGGGAATTTCCGTGTCGTTGATCAATTCAATTTGTCGCCAAACTTTGTTTTCGGTCAGCACGAGTGGAGATACGGTGCCTGAAGATGTTGCCGCGAAAGTCTCGGAGTGGGTAACTTGAATGTCCCAAGTGTAAATGTCGCGATAAGCGACTTTGGTTCGCATGATCGGAACGCAGGCACGCTCGCCTTTTCGAAGCGTCATTTTGTCGAGCTTGTAAACGAACAAGTCATTACCGGCGGAACTCGAAAGTTCTTCAGGGAGGTCGACGCTTGCGGATTCGCTCGTACCCTGAGAGCGATCGCTTCGAAACTCGCTGCCGCGTTGAGTATAAAGTGCGTTGCTCAGTTGCGATTGACCCCCCATGATGTTTGGGGCGGCTTGGGCGAGCAGATTACGCAAGTTCGACTCCAAAATCATGGGGCTGGGCACTGAACGGAATCGAAAATTTGGCACGCCAACCACAACATGAAAAGGAACGTCAGTGAAGTCTTCGGCTTCGTTGAGCAATTCTCCTTGCAGAAAAATTTCTGCTGTTTTCGCAGCGGCTCGTTCCTGATTCTGTTTGACTTTTTTTGATTTGTGAACAAACGCATCTTGAGTCAAGTTAACGCGATAGGTTGGAATCCAGCGAACGTCGGGGCGAAAGTACATCAGGCTAATTTCGACTTCTGAGTTGGGCTTTTTGAAGCTCCAGGACAGTCGCTTGTGGCGCGTTTTTGTCGTGGTCGTTTGCTTGCGCGTGCTTTCCATTCCGTCGATGGTAAGGTTGCGAATCGAGTTTGCGGCCAACATCATGTCGCCGTCTTGAGTGCGAAAGATAAAGTGCGTGCCAGTGACCGAACTGACAGAAATTACAGGTTGAGTTGGTCCAGGCCTAGTCGATGAGAGGCTCGCGCGAATTCTGGCCTCGCGAGACATCTGATTGGTCGTTTCCGAAACATCGTCGTTGGACAATAGCTTTATCAATTTGCCTTCGAGGACAGCTTCTTCTTCGCCGGGTAGCGTTAGTTTACAAGTCTTTCCAATGTTAGCCTTGATGATTTCAACGACATTGGTGCAGTTGATCTCTCGTTCCGATTCAGTCTCGGTGTCGACCCAACCGGCGACCATCGACTTGATCGTGCCTTTGGATGGAATAGCCCAAAATGAACCCAAGATCGCCGAGTTAGGCACGTCGTCTGAATAGACTAGCCCGTCCTTGTCCGTCCTGGCGATGCCTTTTTTAACAACCATGGCGTATCCGTCTTTGAAGACGATGACGCGCTC
>CAYMFZ010000138.1:0-10649 GCA_964389585.1 uncultured Pirellulaceae bacterium
AGTTCGAGCTCATCCGCTTTGCCACCCGGAATTTCGTAGCTAACGCCAAATGACTTCAGCCCAAAATCATCCCAGGCACTCGCGCTCATTTGAATCTCTTCAATCGGCGAGGCATCAACGTCGCGTCCTGGTGCGAGCAACTTCAAATCAGGAAGACGATTCTCAAGCACGTTAAGGACAAATTTTGGCGGCGTCCGATTTTCTCGATTCGAATCGTCCGTAAGCTCAAGTTCATACTTCTGCGACTTAAGCATCTCGATGTCGATGGTCAACTTTTTGGGATCTTTAGAGTCAACCTCGACGTCCATCGGCTCACCCTCGGTTCCGCGTGGAAACAAAACCGCACTGGTGACTGGCTTGTTCACGAAAAATGAGAACTCAGCCTTTGTGCCTTGAACGGCATTGACGCGTCTAACATCCTGAATGACTTTGTCTTCGATTTCGACATACTTCGGATACTTCAACGTCGCGTCGGCCCGAATCAATTTTGGATAATCAAACACCGTTACATCAAAATCGTCTGTCACTCGCTCGGCATATTCGACACGATATTTAAGTGGTGCACCAACCGAACCAATGCGTGCGCCGAATACAGGATCGTCAAGACTCTTTGTCATTGAAACTTTTGACTCAACACCTTCCGCGTCAGTGAAAACAAGGTGGGCATCGGGCGGAAACGATTCTTCAAAACGCGCCAGCACCAACAGGCTCGTTCCGCGCTCGACTTCGGTGCTCCCCGGTTCAACCGAAATCACAAAGTTCGTCGCGTCCACTGCGGCGTCTTCAAACGCGATCGTGGGATCTTCCAATAAAGGTTTCGCAAACAGCATCAGACAAAGCATGGTTATGGCAAAGGCAAACAGGCCGATTAAACCCGCCAGCGGCGCTGCGACGAGATGCCAACCTGGAATTAGCGAAGTCCACGAATTCTCGTAGCTGTGCGTGACAGCCTTGCGCAAAACGTCTTGCTCGAGAAAGCCCAGTCGTTCGCCCTGTTTTGGTTTCAGCTCCATTGCAGTAATCAGACTCGCATCCAATTCCGGATACCGCTTCTCGATTTCCTCCGCGACCTGTTCAGGGCTTTTCGATTTCGTTGTAGCAACGAACACACCGACGATCGAAGCAATCACGGTAACCGCGAACAACCAAATCAGCGCACTCGAAGGCTCAAGCAGCCCTTGATAGTTTCGGTAAAACAAGAACAGGGCAACCAGCGCAGCGAGAACCCAAACCACCGCCAGCGTCGTGGCGACTCTTCGAATTTGAAGCCGCCGAATCACTGGTCCCAATCGGTTGTAAAGCATTTGATCCATCAGGTCGGTTCTCCACTAACGGTTGGTGCGGACGTCGAGTCGCCGGCAATCATTCGCGAATCCGTTTGCCCGGCAAGCAAAATCTCACCGATCAACAAAATTAGCGCCGCAACGATCAGCCACTTCCAAACTTTCTGACTGCTCTCAATATCTCGGTCTCTCATTTCTCGCATCTGTGCCAACTCGGTGGCAGCCGTTTCCTGCTCGCCAACTTTGACCGCAAACATCTCAATGCTTTCGATCGGAATCGCACCTGTTGAACTCTCTGCGCGATCTACGTTGATAGCGAATAAGAAAGACGGCCCAGAATTCTGATCGACATTGGCACTCGAATCTGTCTCAACATTCGCACCATCGCCAGATTGAGTCGAAGTCGCACCTAAAGATTCAAGTCGATAAATACCAGGCAAATCGACTTCATTGAATGACGTCTGATCCGCCTCAACCGGTTCAGCCGTCCCGTCAGGCTTGACTAGTCGTCGTTTGGTGAACGAGTCTCCAATTGGGAACTCGATTCGATCGCCGACAAGCAAAGACTTTTTAAGCTCTGGCAAATCGGCAGCAATCTCTACTAAGCCATTGATCAGTGGCACAAATTTTGTGGAAAGCGCCAACTGACTTTGGCTTGGCTGCCATCCACTGGCGAAAGTGTAGATCTGTCCACCGGTATCGAACCGCCGATGCCAAACGGCTGGATCGTCATTCTCGAATCGGGCGATGACATCAACTTCGTCGTCGATGATCTCGACGGAGCGATGATTCCAAAATCGAATCTTCGTAAAGTCGTTATAGCGGGGATTTGAAAATGCTTGAAACAAGGGATTCGCAAAATCAATCTCAGCAAGCATCTGGTAATCATCGCGAGAATTTTTCTTGGAATCTGATGATTCTTTGAGGCGAGAGGAAGTCCAATCCGTCGTCGAATCCGCCATCTTCTCATCAGCCAACACGACGACCAACGTTCCACCCGAATTCAAATATTCGTCAACACTTTCTCGTTGCGAATCAGTTGGCGACGAAGCCAACACCACCATCGTCGGAACAATCGCCGCTGAGGCCATATCAATTTTTTCATCGCCTTTGACCTGCGATACTTTAACGGAGCGGGCAGGGGATTCGACAAACGCTCTGCGAAGATAGTACTGCGGATGCTCCGGATCGTCTGAATCATCGTCACCGATGTAGGTAACATTGAGAACTTGTTGTTCAATCGGCACTGTGAAAAAGTTGTTGTCAAAATCTTCTGTGTCACCTGAAACAACAAATTCACGCGCGGAAATTGTTTCGTCCGGCGAAACTTTCATCACGCGACTGGTTCCCGCTGGAACATAAAACGAAATAGGATCGTTTGATTTGGTTTGATCTTTCCCTGACCAGCTAACGAAAAACTGTTCGGTCGTCGATTCTTGCGAGTTGGAAACGCGAATTCGGATCGACGGCTCGTCCTCTTCTTCACTTGTATTCAACAATTGAACCGTTGCATTGGTCAGGTCCGCAGGCACCACGGGATTGAACTTCACATAAACGTGCGAGGGCCATTGATAGGACTGAAGCGCCTCGACTTTCGAACCTTTTTGCAAATCGCTCACGACAACAATTTGAAGCTTTGCCGGCATTCCTGAACTTTTGGATTGCTGAGAATCGCGCCAAACGTCGAGCTGGTCAGCCGATGAAACCAACGCCTTTCCCAAGTCCGATCTTTGCCAGCCCGGCTCAAGGGTTTCGACGGCCTTTCGAATCAAATCGGCTCGATCTACTTTCGATTCATCTCTATCTGCAAAGTCGACAATCGTTTCAAGTGTTTTGTCAAACGAAAACAACGCCACATCATCGCCGGATTCAAGATTCGCAAGAACCTCATCGACCTGCTTTTTCGCTTGATCCCAAAGCCCAGCACGCTGCATGCTCGCGCTAACGTCAACCAGAATCGCAACCCGGCGATTGGCAAGCTCGACTTCTGAAAGCGAATCAGCGCCGCGAAAATAGGGTCGCATAAACGCAAACGCGATCAGAGCAATGGCTGCCGCCCGCATCAGTAACAACAGAATGTTTTCCAATCGACTGCGACGCGTCAACGTTGCCGGCGTCGGCTTGAGAAACATCAGGGAACTGAATTCCGTCTGCCCTTTCGGCGTTCGACGAATCAAATGAAACAGCAACGGGAACGCGATTGTCAGCGCGCCCAGCCCAAACAGCCATGCAAGTGCACTCATGCCTGACCTCCCATTTGAGTCGCCCGCTTAACCGTTTGCCCGCGTTGGGCTCGGGCTTGCAACAGGTTAAACAGTGCGGTCTCTAGCGGCTGATCTGTTCGAATTTGAAAAAAGTCGACTCCGAGCTGGTCGCACATTTTCCGCACTGCCGTCTCGTGTTCTTCAAATCGTTGCTTGTATTCCGCGGCGGCGTTTTGAGGATCGATGTAGATTTCACGCCCCGTTTCCAAGTCCTGAAACATCGTGGCCTGGTCGAAGTTAAAATCGACTTCGGTTGGATCAAGCGTTCGCAGAATCACAACATCGTGACCGCGCGATCGAAGATAGCCAAGCTGCTTCGCAAATTGTTCAACCGGCGTTAACAAGTCGGAAATCAAAACAACGAGTCCGCGTTTGCTTACCGTT
The DNA here is from genome assembly GCA_964389585.1 of uncultured Pirellulaceae bacterium. GTDB lineage: Bacteria > Planctomycetota > Planctomycetia > Pirellulales > Pirellulaceae > Mariniblastus. The sequence continues at coordinate 3,932 of CAYMFZ010000138.1, forward strand.
TGAGCGATTTGCTCTAAAGGAGCGGCGAGATCGGTCGATTCGCCCGAGGTTGAATTTTCCAACATCACCATCAGCCGACGTAGATGCCCGGCACGGTATCGCGGCGGAATCATGTCAACAATTCGATCGCCAAATGTGACCAGTCCGACGGCATCTCGTTGATGATTCAAAAACCAAGCCAGCGTGGCCGCCATCGTTTTCGCGTATTCGGCTTTGGAAAAATCTCCCGAGCCAAATCCCATTGATTTGCTCATGTCGACGAGTAAGTAGCATCGCAAGTTTGTTTCGTCTTCGAATCGTTTGATGTAGTAACGATCGCGTCGCGCAAAAAGCTTCCAATCGAGGTAGCGTAAGTCGTCGCCAACGGAGTATTGGCGATAGTCAGTGAACTCAACCGAGAAACCATGGTACGGGCTGCGATGAAGTCCCGACATGAATCCTTCAACGACGATTTTAGCGCGCATCTCAAGGTTCTTGATTCGCATGATCGTTTCAGGCGAGACCTGAGCGGATTGGCGACTCAGAGTTGATTCGGGTTGATCGTTTGTGTTTGACAAATTTTGCTTTGATGAATGGACTGGTTGAGCGATTCGAAATTTTGGTGAGCGTGAGAGATGGGGAAATTGAAAGGTGTGGCTGATTGAATTCCTAATTCTGGCCCGAGACTAGCGCCAAAGGCTCACTTCAATGGTGCCGTGACGTGTTCTAACAATTGGTCGACAATCTTTTCAACGGAAATGCCTTCGGCCTCGGCTCGATAGCTTGGTAGTATTCGATGACGCAACACGGGATGGGCTAAAGTTTGAATGTCGTTCAAGTTCACGTGCGATCGGCCATTGAACAAGGCTCGGGCCTTGGCACCAAGAATCAGGTTTTGAGCACCTCGCAAACCGGCTCCCCAATTGACGAACTGATTGACAAAGTCAGGAACGCCTTCTCGGTTGGGACGACTTGCGTCTGCGATCTGAACGGCGTATCGAACAAGCTCTTCGGCAACCGGAACTTTGCGAACCGTGCTGTGAAAACGCTTCACGTCTTCGGCAGTGAATAGCTTCTCAATCGTAGGCTTGAATTCAGAAGTCGTTTGCTGGACGACTTTCACTTCGTCATCCTGACTCAAATAGTCGATCTTGACGTTAAACATGAATCGGTCGAGCTGGGCTTCGGGAAGTGGATACGTTCCTTCCATCTCGATTGGGTTCTGCGTCGCCAACACAAAAAACGGCTCTTCAAGTTTATAGCTGACGCCAGCCGCGGTGACTTGATGCTCCTGCATCGCTTCCAGCAAGGCGGCTTGGGTTTTAGGTGGCGTTCGATTGATCTCGTCAGCCAACACCACGTTCGCAAAGATCGGCCCTTTGACGAATTGCATTTGACGCTGACCGCTTTCCGTCTCTTGCAAGATTTCGGTTCCAGTGATGTCCGCCGGCATCAAGTCAGGAGTGAACTGGATTCGTTGGAAATCAAGATCGAAAATCTGAGCGATACTGCGAACAAGCAAGGTCTTAGCCAGCCCAGGAGCTCCCGTGATCAAGCAGTTACCGCCAGCGAACAGGCTGATCAATAACTCTTCAATCACATTGGTTTGCCCAACAATGACTTTGGAGAGTTGATCAAAGATTTTCTGTCGACCATCGCGGATCTGCTGGACGGCAAGCTGTTCTTCTTCAAAGGTGTTTAATGACACGACGTTAATTACTCCGGTAAATATCCTGTCTTGATCTTAATCTTAGTCCTAATCTTAATCGCAAGAATTACTTGGAGACCAAGTCTAGGCATTCGATCCAAATCAAGAATCAAAACTCTGTAATCTGAAATCCACTCTCATTCATACTCTTACTCTTACTCTTACTCAGAAACTCGATACACCTCTTCTGGTTCAATCACTCGCGTCGACGAGATCGAACGAACCAATCCAATTAACGTGGCCACAATCGCGGACAATATTCCCTTGCCCTCTTCAACCAATTTCAAATCAGCAAGTTGCTTCGCAACAGACACATCCAAACAAGCTGCACACTCCAAAGCAGATCCTCGCGCGATATCAAAAAAACGACAACGATCTGCCTCAGTAAATTTCCCATTCCCTTCGGCAATATTGAGCGGAATAGAAGTAGCGGCGCGATCCAATTGTTTGTGAAGAGCAAGCGACTTGGGGATCTGATCTAAAAATTGATTTGACCAGACAACAAAGTCAATTGACTTTTGATAGACATTAAGTTTTTCATGGTCGAATCGTTTCATGAGAGTTTTCTGATGAAGAGTACGAGTATGAGTATGAATTAGTGATTTAAATTTCGAGTTAAATCCCTGATCAATGAGTCATCGCGTAAGTCACAATGTTAACTCCCAGTGGATAAGCATACGGCTCTGAGTACTCCTCAAAATATCCTTTATCAACTCCCTCTCTCTCCCATCCGTCTCCAAGATCTGTGTTGTGACAAATGAACGCCATCATTCTTCCATCGTCATCAAAAATTCCGCGGTAGTGAGCGAACTGTGCGTCAGGCCGTTCGGTTCGCATTCCGCTCATATAATGGTGAATGCTGGGGATCTGTGGCTTCTTTTCCAAGTCATAAACGATGTGAAAAATTTCATGTTCAAGTGGGACTTCCGTGGGCTCACGATCGGGAAAAACTCGTTTGATCTGCTGATAAAAGTTAGCCCATTCGTCCTCGCCCCAAAAATCATCCACCATCAAGAACCCTCCCTTGGTCAAATATCGACGGAGTGCAACCACCTCTTCTTCACTGAATAGAAGATGTCCTGGCTCGATGATGTAAATGAAAGGCTGATCAAACAACTCCTTATCGGTCAATCGAATAATCTTTCCATTGGGATCGACTTCCAACGAGGTCAACTCTTTGAGGCGAAACGAAAGATTCAAATCCGCGTCTGGATAATCCGTTCGCCATTTGCCGCGACTTCCTCCACGTCCACCACGCCAACCATAGTTTCCACCGTGTGAATCGTATTGAATTCGCGTAAAGGTAAAGACATCGTGCTGAAACTCTTTGTTCTTTTTCCACAACGGTACACCACCACGCTCCTCGTAGTCACTCCCGTATCTTCGGCCGCCGTAACGTCGTTGAAAATCTTGCGCAACGACAATGCTGCCAATTAAGAATATTGCCAACACAATCCACTTCAGGTTTCGAGTTCGATTCATGGCAACTCCTTTTTTGAATCCAATTCATCCGAACCAATTGAGTCTGAATCTTTAGAATCAACTGATTCAACCGGCGAGTCATCATTAAACTCAGACGACTTACCTGATTGCTCGCGAACAATCTTAAGCAGCAAAGCGTGCGCATCGCGATAACGTGGTGCCTGCTCAAGCGACAATATGACTTGTCTTTTCGCCTCACCTAACTGCTTCGTGCGATGCAACGCCGAAGCCAAACGAAAATGAATATCTGCAGCATCAAGCGGATCGAGGTTTGCTAAGACAGACAACGCTTCAATCGCCGCTTCGTCGTCTTTCGTCTTCTCGGCGGCGATCGACAGATAACGGTGCGGGGCGGTGATCAGCGGATTCACTCCGAGAAGTCGGCGAGAGTAAATTTTGGTTTTCTCCCAATCGTTACTTGCAGACGAAATTTCCAACAATCGAGTAAACAGTTCGACACTGTTCGCTTCGTTGGTCACCATCGCCTCTAGTATTTCCAATTCTTCTTCTGGCTGATTTAACTGGCGATAACATGCCGCGAGCATTGGATACGCTTGTTTGCTCGTTGGACTGATTTCAACGACTCGCTTGAGCCTTTCCGCAGCCTTGGAAAACTCCTTATCCGCCATCCAAAGCGACGCCTCTGCAACCAAGCCATTCAAATTGTCAACATGATCCGAATTCCATTTCGCCCACTCAGCCGCCGAAGCCTTTGGCTCAGTTGGTAAGTCATCCCAGTTCGCATCGGGCGCGAAACTGTTTGCACGATCACTTGCAAACTCTTCGAATTTCTTGTCAATGAAATCCACCGGCGCGCAATGCCGACGAAGTGCGTCATTAACTGGCGTGCCAGTACTTAGATCCACCAACACTTCCTTAAGAGAAGGAAGTCCAAAATTCTGAACGAGATACTCAACCACTAAACACGACTCGTAGTAAGCGAACTGAAGGTGTTGAGGCGTCGGCGGTCTTAGAAACGCGCCGCTGAGTTCACTGACAGGAGTAAGGTCTTTTCCCAAAATCATTTTGCGATAGGTTGCGGTCATCTCATCGCCCCAAGCCTGGTCCGCGAGCTTCTCTTCGTAAACTGAAATCCCCTCGCTCAACCAACGTGGCATTTTGTTGTTCGTTTTTTGAAGCGTAACGACATGACAAAACTCATGCCACAAAACTGATTCCCAACTCGTAAGATTCGCACCCTGAGCAGCAGGACTATTCATCGTGATCACACGACCGAAACAAACCCCCAAAAAACCCGCTCCACCAGGCAAGCCAAATGTTCGGATCGCGAAATCCTGCTGACGCGGAAAAATTTCAACGAAGATCGGCGTCTCGAGCTCTGACTCATACTTCGGGCAAAGTGATGCCTTGGCGCGGGTCAACAAATTCAACACGCGTTCGCCATAAATCACGGCTTCCTCTTTGCTCATTCGAACGACAAATCCATCTCGCTCAAGCGTAGTGAACTCCGAGATCTCACCACGTAGCGTCACGAGGTTATGTGCAACGACACTGTACTGGTCCGCATTAAACACTTCATCGGCTAACTTCCAGCCTTCCAACTCTTGCCCTAATCGCAGCAGGTCATGTGCGAGTTGCATTTTGGCTGGCAAAAAGTTTTTGTCATACACGATCGCACGACGTTGATACTTTTCACCTTCTTTAAAACGATACTTTTCGGAAAGCTCTCGACCGATGGTGTGATCCACGTTTGGATTGCCCTGCCAGTGAGCGAGGGCTTTTTTGCGATACTCGCCTTCTTTCGCAGGTTTGTTTTGAAGGTGAGCAATCACCGCCCGATAGGACCAAGCGATTGGTTGCGCGGGATTAACGGCCAAGACCTGATCGAGCGCCTTCTCAGCCGCACCATATCGTTCCGCGGCAATGTGCTGATCAATAAGCAGCAGCAACGCATCGATATGATTCGGGTTGATCGCGAGAATGCTCTCGACGGCTTCAACGGATTTTTCGGTATCGCTTGGACGAAAGGCCGAGGCCACTCCAAAAAGTGCTTCGATGTTTTTGGGATCGAGTGTTAAAGCTTGCTGAAAATTCTCAGCCGCCATTGCGTAGTCGTGTTTCCCAAGTGCCAACTCACCAATCGCGTTGAAAACCTCAGGCTTGTTCGGATAGCGTTTCTTAAGCGGATTGAGAATTTCAGTTAACACCTCTTTGGCGTCAGCGCCGAGACTGGCGAAATACTTACCCAAAATGATTCGGTTAGGGACGTCGCGGTACTGCCAAGAATTTCGCGATGCAAGTTCAGAAATTTCTTTGAGATACCTAGTGGCTTCATCGGGTTTGTTGTTGAACCGACAGACGTCAGCTCCCACCCAACGCATCCGAATACTCTTCGCAAACTTTTTCGGTTCGGCGTGCAGAGATTCATATGCTTTTTCGTATTCGCCTTTGGCCATCTGAGCCTTGACGATCATCAGCGTCCACTTTTCCTCAACGCTAAACGTTCCCAATTCGACATTGATATTTTTTGCGAGTGTGATCGCATCGTCGAACTTGCCGGCATCGAATAAGCGTATGGCTCTGACTTCTGCCGATTCTGATTCTTGCTGTGCGAGCGGATCGGTAATTTGCCCAATCGCTGTTCCAATGGGCAAGCAAGAGACAGCCGTGGCGCTGAATAAAACGCACACAAAGATCCAGCGGGGAAGGGGAGCGAGTCGTGAAATCGTTTCGGCCTCGACAAATTTATTGCTGGCGACGTAAAGCTTTGCCGAATCTCAAGTCACTCTCGGCTTATCAATTGTATTAAACGGAAATTCCACTGCAAAGTTACGAGAGAAAGATAGTAAAAAATGCTTGCTGAAAACTCGGGCATTTTGAACTTTCCGGATTGCTTGAAACGGTTTGTTCCATGGATTACCGTTTGTCCTCAACCGGAATGGACTTACAACACATCGAGGGAGCATAGGATGTGGGGCACTTCACATGGAGATAGGACGCTGAACGGGCACGAAGCCGCCTTGGTTCGAAAATCCGTCGGTTATTTGCGAGACATGATCACGGCAAGCATCGATCTCGATGAGCCCTACCAGACCGATGTGTCACTGTTCAACCAACTTCAACCCACACAGCAGTTGGCCGTTTTGCACGAAGTGGCATTCGCGTTGCTTGATTCAGAAGTTGAGATCCTGGAACTCACAGCCGTTCGTGAAGCGACTGTTTACGCGATTTTTAAAGAGCTGAACTCTTTGATCGAAATGGAAATTGATTTCGCAAAAAGTATCAAAGCCAGTTTGAATCCGAACCTTCTCTCGTCCACCGCGTTCGATCTAGCCTCAATTCCGCCTGAGTTTCAAACTCGGGCCTTAGTCGAGGCCGCCATACATCAAGCCAACGATTCACCAGAAGAATGGGAAGATGGAAATTCGGAGAGACAAGAATTTGATTCTCCGCCGATTGATTCAACATCGTTTGAATGCCGGTCTGCGACGATTGAAACTTTGGCCAATCGTATCTTGTGGGATCGTGACTTTGAGTTGGAATCCGTGTTTGCCGACCACGACCCAAGCCAAGTCTCCGATATTAAGG
>CAYMFZ010000139.1:0-10641 GCA_964389585.1 uncultured Pirellulaceae bacterium
GCGTTTGCGTGTTCATTCTTCTTTGATTCATCAATGGGCGAGGCGTCAAGATTCAATTGGCCAATCGTGGCGCTCGTGCTAGGGCTGCTCACGGTTTATCTTTCGTTCTACCTCTCGTTTTTCGTGACGTCCGATTGGTTTAAAGAAAAGGCGAACTCCGCCTATGCCAAATTACGTCGGCGCGACGTTGCGAAACCGCAAGCGAGTATTTCACGGCTGCAAAGTCGAAAGGCGGAAATCGAACGTGAGATAGAAACTCGTCGAGCCGCAACTAAATTTCAGCCTAGCGCGGACGAGAACTTAAGTGGTAGGAAAAAGTTGGAAGAGGTTTTGGCAAGTGAAATTGAGAAGACACCTGCTTTGCCGCCCAAACTGAAACGCGATAAACTGGATGTAGATCAAGACAATTCTTACACGTCTCGCCTACTTGATGCCAAGCGAAAGATTCAACAGGAACGAGATCGTGGAAAGAATCCGGAAGATTAATTTTCAATTTTCAAATTTCAAACTTTGGATTTAGATTTAGATTTCAGACTTCAGTCCTCAGATTCAAATTTCTGACTCCAATTTCAGATCTTGAATTTCAAATATCAAATTACAAATCACCCAATCAAAACGCTCAGGAAACTTTTAACTAATGAACGATGAATTGCAATTTCAACAACAGGCTGAAAAGTTTCGTGAGCGTTACCAAAATATTAAAGACGAAGTCGGCAAGGTTATCGTGGGCCACGATGAAATCGTGCACGGCGTTTTAACTTGCATGATGATCGGCGGTCATTGCCTCCTCGAAGGTGCGCCAGGTCTCGGGAAAACGCTACTGGTGTCGACGCTTTCAAAGGCTTTGAATCTTCAGTCAAATCGAATTCAGTTCACGCCAGATCTGATGCCGGCTGATATCCTTGGCACCAACATGGTGGTTGAATCGGATGACGGGAAACGTGAGTTTCAGTTTCAAAAGGGGCCAATCTTCACGCAGGTCTGTCTGGCAGATGAAATCAACCGTGCCACGCCAAAGACACAGTCGGCGATGCTTGAGACGATGCAAGAAGGAACAGTAACGGTTGCGGGCAATCGCTACGTTCTCGACAAACCGTTTTTCGTGCTTGCGACGCAAAACCCGATTGAACAAGAAGGAACGTATCCGCTGCCTGAAGCCCAGCTTGATCGTTTCTTGTTCAAGCTAGTGGTTGGGTATTCAAACCGCGATGAGTTGTCGACGATTCTCGATCGGACAACCAAAGGCGTTTCGATCTCGCCCGATACAGTGATGGATGGCCGAGAAATTATCGAAATGCAGGAACTCGTTCGCAAAGTCATTTTGGCTGACCATCTTCGCGATTTCATTGTCCGCTTGAATTTGGCCACGCATCCCGAAGGGCCCTATGCGACGCCAATCACCAATCAATATCTGCGTTGGGGCGCGAGTCCACGTGGTGCTCAAACGGTTGCCCTCGCGTCCAAAGTTCGAGCGCTACTCGAAGGGCGATTCAACGTAAGCTTTGAAGACATTCGCCGAGTTTATCTTCCGGCAATGCGTCATCGCGTGGTTCCAAACTTCGAAGCCCAAGCTGAAGGGGTGACTTCAGATCAGGTGTTGTTGGAAATTTTGGATCAGGTTCCAGAGAAAGTTGATACTTAACTCGTATGAATTTGGATGCGTATGAAATTGTTTCGCCGCATCATCGTTTGTAGTCGTTAAGTAATCCTTCAAAATTCAATCGGAATTAAATGTCGAAAGTACCAATAGCAAAACTTGCGAAACCAAATCTTGAAAAAGAACCGCTGCTGAGTCCAGCGCTTTTGGCTCAATTGGAGCGAATGGAGTTGGTCAGCCGAAAGATTTTTCGCGGTCGCATGAAAGGCGAGCGAAAAAGTCGCCGCAAAGGGCAAAGCGTCGAGTTCGCGGACTTTCGCAACTATGTAGCGGGAGATGATTTGCGATTCATTGATTGGAATATGTACGCGCGTCTGGACAAGCTTTTTCTGAAGCTGTTTCTTGAGGAAGAAGATCTTCACTTTTACACGTTGATCGACGTAAGTCCATCGATGCAGTTTGGCTCGCCAACAAAACTACGATACGCAAAACAGCTTGCCGGAGCACTCGGCTACATTGGGCTTTGTCGTGCGGATCGAGTCAAAATTGAGGCGCTCGATGGCGCTCGGAACAGTACCGCTCCCGTGTTGCGTGGCCGGTCGAGTCTATGGCGGTTGGTCGAGTACTTGGAAAATCTTGAAGCCCAATCGACGGTGAGCATGACCGAAGCGGTGAAAGCGTTTTGCTTGCGAAACACTGGCAAGGGCATTCTAGTTTTGATTACGGATCTGATGGACAAGTCCGGATACGAGGAGGCGCTTAAGTATTTAGTCGCCCGCGATCTTGATATCTATTTGATTCATGTGCTCTCCCAAGAAGAGATCGATCCCGATATCACCGGTGATCTGAAGCTTGTTGATTGTGAAGACCGAGACATCGCCGAAGTCAGCGTCAGCCAAAGATTGATTGATCGTTACAAGCAAACGTTGGCAACGTTCATCGAGCAGGCAAGGGACTTTAGCTCTCGACGAGGCATTGTTTATACGATGACAAGCACTGAACGGTCAGTTGATCGTTTGGTTTCACGGTACTTGCGACAGCGAGGTCTGGTACGGTGAACTGGATCAATTGGATCAACACGCTTCAGTGGTACCAATGGCTCGTACTCGGGTTGGTGCCGCCTCTGATCTTCCTGCTGTACTTTCTTAAGCTTCGTCGCATGCCGGTCGAGGTGCCAAGTACGTATCTTTGGAAGAAGACCGTTGAGGACATGCACGTAAACAGCATCTGGCAACGGCTGCGAAAAAATTTGTTGTTGTTGCTCCAATTGATCGCGCTGATGCTATTGATCTTGTCCGTTCTGCGACCCGGTTGCGATGGACAGAAGCTCTCCGGCGATCGTTTCATTTTTCTGGTCGACAAATCGGCAAGTATGGGGGCGACGGATACTGACCCCGGATCGCCGCGACTCGATGAAGCGAAGGATCAGATCTACACTCTGATCGATCGGATGAAGTCATCCGATGCAGCCATGGTGATCAGTTTTTCAGATACTGAAGGAGTTGATCAGTCTTACACAACGAACAAATCGCTCCTGAAACGCAAAGTCAAATCCATTAAACAGACTCAGCGTGGAAGCGACATGAATCGGGCTTTGGTCGCGGCGTCTGGACTTGCGAATCCTGGGCGAACCAGTGATCGATCAAGTCAATCGGACGTACAAGTCGCCGAAGCCATGCCGGCGACGATGTATATTTTCAGCGACGGAGCCATCAAAAAGATTCCGCGATTTCTTCCCGGTGCTCTCTCGCCTGAATATCGCCCGGTTGGTGCACTTGAGCCAGCGGACAACGTTGGAATCACAGCATTCTCTATCAACGATCAGCTCGATGCCGGAGGTCAGGTTCAAATTTTTAGCCGCCTTCAAAATTCGGGCTTGGAAGAAAAAACGGTTGGTATTTCGTTGTACGTAGACGGCGAACTTGAAGACGCTCGTCGCATTGTTGTTCCCGGGCGTGAAGCTTCGGATGAGTTTCTACAACTTGGCGACAACAATCGAATCGCGAATATCGAGCAATCGACTCCTGGTGGTGTTCCTTTGAACTTCGATTTGACTGCGATTGCTGCGGGGCTCGAAGACGCCACGCCGATTCGATTGCAAATCGACGAAGAAGATGTTTACATGCTCGACAACGAAGCTTTCTGCGTTCTCAATCCTGCTCGACTTGCAAATGTGTTGATCGTCACGGACTACAACGAAGCGCTCGAATTGGCTTGCGATACTGACCGCATGAAGAAGATTGGTGAGTACGAATTTGTCGATCGAGATTTCCTTGAAGAGAAAGAATACAAGGACAACGCAGCACTCGGTGTGTATGACCTAATCATTTTTGATCAATGCACGCCCGAATCGATGCCTGCTTGTAACACAATTTTTATCGGCGCGTTACCAAAATCGGATGACTGGTCCATCGTTGAAGAAACAGATCCAACCACGATCATTTACAGCAATATTAATCACCCAACCATGTTTGATGTCCAAATGTCGAACGTGATTGTTTCCAAGGGTACCGTTTTGAAAGGGCCTGTTGGCAGCACGAGTTTGGTCGATTCCGTCGACGGATCTGTGATGATGATTGGACCAAGGCTTGGATTTGAAGATCTCGTTATCGGTTTTCCAATGATCTTGTATGATGACGATACGACGATCAATACGGACTGGCAGAAGCATCCCAGCTTTCCGTTCTTCATGCAAAACATTGTCGTTGCACTTGGTAGTGGTTCTCGTTTTAATGCAACGCAAGCAAACAAGCCGGGACAGTCCATCAAGATCAAACCACTATTTCCCTACGCGGAGATTGATGTTGTCAATCCAAAGAATAATAAACTGTCTTTGAAAGCGAATGCGGATACGACTTTTCTGTTTTCCCAAACAGACCAGTCGGGAATCTATGAAGTTCGTGAAAAAGGGAGTGACGAAGTCGACCAAATGTTCGCAGTCAATCTCCTTGATCGACTCGAAAGTGATCTTGGTGTTCGAGACGAACTTGCGTTGGGTTACGAAAAGGTTGAAGGGAAAGTCTCTTCTGAGCCGGCGAGAAAAGACTACTGGACCTTGTTGATATTGGGTGCTTTGGTAGTGATCTCAATTGAATGGTACATCTACAATCGTCGGGTATTTATCTAGGTTTGCAGTTGTTGCCACGAGAAATACAAACTCGAAAAGTAAATTCGACTTTCGTTGATTGTTGTGGCACTTTTGGTGGGTAACTTCTGCCGGAAGTTTCCAAGACTTACGCTAGGCTCTATGTCAGCAAGCGTTTTATTAATAAATGAGTCCACTCATCGGCTCGGTAACTCTCGGCAAGAGTCACCCACGTTCGAGGCTGCAAATGTCTTCGAAAGCGACTTCGCCGTTCTACTGAAGTTTGAGCTAAGAGAACTGCAGAGTCGAATCAAAATTCGACTTTCGTTGATTGTATAGGCACTTTTTGGTGGGTAACTTCTGCCGGAAGTTTCCAAGACTCACGCTAGGCTCTATGTCAGCAAGCGTTTTATTAATAAATGCGTCCACTCATCGGCTTGGTAACTCTCGGCAAGAGTCACCCACTAAATCTATATTCGAGGTGGCAAATGTCTTCGAAAGCGACTTTGCGTTCCCTGAAGTTCGTGCGTCAAAATTTGCCTAGCACTTATCAACTTGTTATAGTCGTCGCAACGGATTGATTGCGTCCCACTTCTCTTGAGGCGATGAAGATGAATAAAACGTTGTCGTTGATTTCGTTCATTGCATTTTTCGGTATCGTGTCATTGGGTGTTTCACTTTGCATCGGCGGTACCGTTCGACTGTCTGATTCTCCAATCAAGCCAATTCCGAAAAGTGGGGCAGTTGGCTTCACCGCTGATTTTGCTGGGCCCTATGGAGGTCCGATTGGCGAAACGTTTCTTCTGCCTCCGTCAATCGGTCCCGGTCCTAGTTCAATTCCCGGACCGACGATGGGCGAACTTCCTAATCTGCCCTTGGATTTCAAGAGGCAAGAATTGCTTCAAAAGAAGAAATCAAAAAAGGGAGGCAAACAAAGTGGAATCGGACATGACGAACAGAGTGCCGTTCCCAATCTCGATCCGCTCATTTCGCAAATCATTCGTCATGCCGATTTGCAAGCCGATGCCAACAAGATCTTGCCTTGGGTTTATGCAACGACGACTGAAATGGTCGTTGCCGATTTCGAAGACGCGTTTGTGGCAATCGATGAAGCGGGTGAATTAATTGATCAGGCTATGCTTTACGTTCTGATGGAATCTTCAACGCTCCACGAATCAAATTTGCCGTTGATCGAAGCCACAACGAGACTCGATGATGCCGAACTTACCATCATTCTTTTAATGGAATTGGCCCGACTCGAGTTGTAATTTGCCTTGCTCGTAATCTAAAAAAGCTGTCCTTGTGAATTGCACAGCGATCATCGTTGACGCCATGCGTTATTTGAGACTGTTGATCCAGCTCTCCAATAATTCAACACCTTTTTTGTCGACGGCGTTGCTGCCAATATTTGGCATTCGGCCTTCGCTCTTGGTTTTCATTCGATGAACCATCAGCGAGTGATCTGGTGAGCCAGGGGCAATCAGCTTTGCTTCTGGAATCCCTAAATCGCCTTGGGCTGGTTGTACCCCGATCGACTTCATGCCTTCAGTCGAAGTTGCAAAACGTAAATCAATATTCGCGTTTCCGGGGCCGTTGGGTTGATGGCACATCGCACAGTTAACATCCAAATAGACTCGAGCCCGAGTTTCGAGGTCAGCCGATTCATCAAATGGCGAGCAATATTTGTTCGCCTTTTCCAAGTCGACGGACTCGGGCATCTTGAGTAGTCCTTGCTTAGCCCAAGTCGAAATCTGATTGACACCATCGATCTCACGATTCAGTTGGGCGGTTGAAAGACCCAAGACGTATCCTGATGCATCCACGTGGCAGCTTGCACACTCAGATGAGGAAGGAGCATGCCAAGACTGCGCGCCGTTGCGATTCCAGTATTCGAATTGTTTTCCGCCACTCATCAAATGGGCTTCTGATTCCTGTTTATCCCAGACGTAAGTTGCAGCTTCCCAGCCTTCTGCAGTTCGTTTGATCAATCTCGTTTCGATCATTTTCTTTTTGCGGCCTGTCTGAAGCTTGAAGTGCTTGACGATCGTCGAGCCGATGGGCACACCCCAGCTTCCTTCATCGCGGTACTCCAATTTGCCTTCGTCGGGCAATGATACGTATCGAAGTTTCTCAGCATTGTCCGACCAAAACGGAGCATTGACTTCGTAAGGAATTAGATTCGAAGCAGGCGTCTTTATTTCCAACGAAGCGAACAAGTCGGTTTCCGAGATCTTGGTCGGCCAATCCTTAAAAGTATCCTCTGGCGTATCCGTTGGAATGATTCGATAGATACCCCCATCGAAACTCAGTAAAAACAACTCGCCATCATCGTCTTCACCAAATGAAGCGATGCTTCTGCCTGTTCTGCGAACCAGTTCCGTTTGATATTCACCTTCCGAATCCGTTCGCGTACGCCACATATTTCCCTTCATGTAGTCGCCGAAAAAGTAGGAGCCCTCAAGCTCGGGGAATTTCTTGCCGCGGTAGACGTTTCCTCCAGTGATTGATCCGCCCCACTCGTGACCGTACCAAGCGATGGGCTTGTCGTGTCGATCAATCGCCATCTTCGTTTCAGGTTTGAAGTCGTCGTTGGCTTCAAAACGATTCCATCCGTAGTTGCCGCCTTTTTTAACAATGTTGACTTCTTCAATTTTGTTTTGCCCTACGTCGGCGGCCCAGAGTTCTCCTGTTTTTTGGTCGAAGGAAAATCGCCAGACGTTTCGAAGTCCAATGGCAAATAGTTCGGGTGCTGCTTGGTCGTCAGCAACAAAAGGGTTGTCGGCCGGAATCGAATAGGCTTTTCCCTCAGAGTCTGAGTTGACGTCGATACGATTGATGGCACCCAGCATAGTTGCAACGTTTTGGCCATTGCCTTTCGGATCATCGCGAAAACCACCGTCTCCAAGTGAGAAATACAGATAGCCATCGTTGCCAAACTCCATCGCCCCGCCGTTGTGATTGGCGAACGGTTGCTCAGCCGTCAAAATTACTTTCTCAGAGCTGATGTCAACCACGTTTGGATCGTCGGAGACTTGGAAACGCGAAATCACATTGGTCGCAATCTCTTTCTCGCCTGACCGAAGTTTGTCGGAAGAGTAATGGCAGAAAACATAACCGTTGGATTTGAAGTCCGGATGAAACGCGAATCCGATTAAGCCTTCTTCGTTGCCACGTCGGGAAACTTGGTCGCTGATATCCAAGAAGACCTGAGTCGTTGGTGCTTCGTCGTTTTGTGAAAACCAGCGAACAATTCCGGCTTGCTCAACCACGAACAGTCTTCCGCTTCCATCGCCAGCACCGGTCAAGGCCACCGGGCGATCGAATCTTAGACGTGAGTACGCCCTTTCAAGTCCGACGTGTTGGCCACTGTTGTTCTCGGCTTGAACTTCGCCCGTACCTTTTTGGTCAGTTTGCTGGTCGGTTTGGCCGTTGAGATTGAAACAAAAAAACAAGCTCGACAACGCGAACAACAAAACAAATGACTTGCGATACATATAAGTCTCAAAGTTAGAGGTGACTCGATTTGGCGAAATTATATTTCAAACAGCGAACGGATTTAAGTCCTCGAATTGGTCCCGGCAAGCATTAGGGAATATTCAAATAAGTTTCTGGATGACACGGCACTTTCAGTTGCCCAATCCGTCCGGCATAATATTGCCAATTGAACGTTTCGGTTTCTATTGGGTGAGCATCCATGATTTCAAGGTTTAAAGTTTCGTTTGGCTCGGCGCTAAGTTTTTTCATTGGGTGTGTTCTTGCTGTGCAAGTCGCACCTGCCGACGAAGGGATGTTTCCGATTAGCGAACTTGATCGGTTGAATTTGGCCGCCAAGGGACTCAAGCTTGATCCGGCGGATATCTTTAACGCTGACAAGACTTGTTTGGTCGACGGAATCTGCCGCGTAAGTGGTTGCACGGGATCATTCGTTTCGCCAAACGGATTGGTCATCACCAATCACCATTGTGCTTATCGCGCGATTCAATCAGCGAGTACGACGGATCATGACTATCTCAAAGACGGATTTCAGGCCAAGACGTTGGGTGAAGAAATTCCGGCGACTGGCTATACCGTTCGTGTCACCGAGTCTTTCAGTGATGTGTCCGAAGAAGTGCTGGGCGTCGTCACGGAGCAAATGAGTTTCGTCGAGCGAACGAAAGCGATTTCTCGTCGCGCGAAAGAGATTGAAAAGAAAGCGGAAACCGATAACCCAGGTGCGAGAGCTGAAGTTGCCGAGATGTTCACCGGCAAAACTTACGTCCTGTTTCTGTACACCTACATCAAAGACGTTCGTCTGGTGTTTGCACCACCCTCGTCGATTGGAAACTTTGGCGGCGATGTTGATAACTGGGAATGGCCGCGGCACACAGGCGATTTTTCGTTCATGCGTGCCTATGTCTCGCCCGACGGAAAAACGGCTGACTACTCTCCAGACAATGTTCCCTACAAACCCAAGAGCTTCATTCAGGTTGCTCCTCAGGGCGTCAATGAATCTGATTTCGTGATGTTGTTAGGATACCCTGGGCGAACGGCGCGTCATAAGACGGCGAGTTTCCTCAGCTATGAGCAGGATGTTCGGCTGCCTTACATCGTTGAGTTGTATGGTCGACAGATTGCGACGATGCAAGCCGCAGGTGAGAACGATCGCTCGGTCGCATTGAAGTTGCTTTCTCGGATTCGCGGTCTTGCCAATACTGAAAAGCGTTCGCGCGGTCAGTTGAAGGGGCTCACTCGGGCGAAAATCGTCGCAAAACGAAAAGCAGAGGAGATGAAGCTTCAGTCGTATATTGAATCGGATCCTGAACGGAAGAAGAGATATGGTCACTTACTCAAAGAGATAGATTCAGTTTACGCTTCGATGGCTGAGGTTGCCGCTGAAGAAGCAAACTTTCAAAACCTACGGTTGACCAGTCAGATGCTGAGGTTGGCTTACACCGTTTACGATTCAGCGGTTGAACGACAAAAGGATGATTTGGACCGAGAATCGGCCTACATGGATCGAAATTTCGATCAGTCTGTTAGTCGTTTGTACTTGATTCAAAAAGACCTTGATGCGGCAACCGATAAGTTAATGCTTCAAAATATGTTGGCCCAAATTGCTGATGCAGGACAGCCCGATCCGAGCCTGAATGGATTGAACATTGAAGAAGCCTACGCCAATTCAAAACTTGCAGACTCGCAATTCTTGAAGTCATTACTAGAGATGACTCCGGAGCAATTGACGTCCGTCGATGATCCACTCGTTCAATGGACAATCCGGCTTTACCCGCGTTATCTCGAGCTGCGAGAATTGAACAAGAAACGTCAGGGGCAACTGGGGCAGTTGTATGGCGAGTTGTTGACGGTGAAGCAGCAGTTTCAGTCCGAGAAATTTGTTCCTGACGCAAACGCGACGCTTCGTTTGACGTTTGGAACTGTCCGAGGCTATTCGCCTGAAGACGCGGTTTACAAATCGCCCGCGACGACGTTGAGTGGCGTCCTTGCAAAAACGACGGGCGTTGAGCCGTTTGTGACGCCGGAGAAAGTTGTCGAAATGCATGCAGCCAAAGATTTCGGCGAGTACACGCATCCAAAATTGGATGATGTGCCGATTGCAATTTTGTACGATACAGACACGACGGGTGGAAACTCTGGTAGCCCAATTCTCAACGCCAAAGGCGAATTAGTTGGAGTCAATTTTGATCGAGCCTTCGAAGCGACGATCAACGATTTCGCTTGGAACACAGATTACAGTCGATCAATCGGAGTTGATATTCGATACGTGCTTTGGGTGACTGAAAAAGTCTATGGTGCAAAACATTTGATCGAGGAGATGGGGTTGTAGGTTTTTGTGGCGAGGTAGCTGTAGCTGGTTCGTTTGGAGTTGGCTAATTAATTTGAGAGATGAGAGATGAGAGATGAGAGATGAGAGATTAGAGATTAGAGATTAGAGATTAGAGATTAGAGATTTGAGATTTGAGAT
>CAYMFZ010000140.1:0-6083 GCA_964389585.1 uncultured Pirellulaceae bacterium
TGTTTGTATCTCTGCACTTGCGGATAGCGATTGGTTTGTATTTGGGGATAGCTTTGCGTCTGCTGCACTTGCGGGTAGGCTTGCGGCTGCGAGTAAACCTGCACTTGCGGATAGCTCTGCGTCTGCGCGACGACTGTCTGCGAGACTGCTGGCGCTGGAAAGAGTGCGAGAAGAACGAGAAATGCCCCAACCGATCCCGATGCGGCGTTAATAAACTGCTTCATCTTAAACTCCATTTTGAACTTCTTGATAAACTGCTTCATTTTGAACTCCTTTGAACGAAGACTTGATCCTTAGGTAGTTGTCAATAATTGTGATGAAGGGGACAAACATTCAAAAAAGTTGCTTACGTGTGCATGCAGCATCCCATTTCCGCAACTGACTAAAAGAACCTGAAACCAGAGCGTGCCACGTGACGAATTCTGAACGGTGGCTCGGAAACGGCGTTCGATTGGGTCGTCCGCTCGGAATCATCACGTGTATGGTCAGCATTCTGTCTGGCCACCGAGAAAAAACGCGGCCGCAGGTCGAAAATTTTTCCTCAGATGTCGCCACACCCAAAAATCTCGGCGATTGAATTCTCGATCATCCGTCGGCTCATCTGTCGGGCCTTCAGGATTGTCGACTGGGTCTTCAGTATCGACTGGGGCGTCGGTCTCATCATCGGCAACGATATCTGCTGCAGCATAGAGAGTCTGGATAGCCTGCTCGTCAAAATCGCTCAGTCCACTGAAGGCCTGGTTCGGAGAAACGGCCTCATTCATCACCGAACAGTGGTCAAGCTACTTATCGTTGCCGCTTTTTTGCTTTCGCAAGTTGCTGGTGTAACATTTCCACTTCAAGCTTAAGCGTGGGCTCCAACTGATTGAGATGCTCCGGGATATCCATGTTCGCATTTATTACGGTCAGCACATAAATTGTCTTGGCCTGAGCATCGCAAACTAGCAAGTGCTTGTTGACTCGGTAGAAGTACAAGCACTCGCGCAAGTTTGGTTCTTCTCGCAACAAACCAAGGTTGTCGGCTATCCGTTGCAAGCCAGACTCGATGTCGCTCATGTACTTCGCGGCGACCTTCTTTCCCCAAGTAGCAATTGAATATTCTTCAATCGCAATGAGGTCTTGTAGAGTTCTGTCGGTAAGCCGAACAATCGGTTTAACCGGCTTCCGCTTGCTCACCGTTTAGCCTTTTTAAGAATGCTCTTGAGATCGCCTTTGAATTCAACTGTCCGTCCAGCAATCGCATCTTGATACCCTTCGATGATTAAATCACGCGCCAAGGCCGCTTGTTGACGATTCTTCTTTTCGCGCAATAGGTCGCGGACAAATTCACTTGGCGTGGCGTAATCTGTTCCGTCGCCAGAATTTTGATCAACGAATGCCCGCAGCTCGTCTGTTAGTGAAAGATTGAGTGACGAAGCCATCAACGTCCCTTTCTATTGAAATTTTCCGAACGAAGCGTATGTCAGTATACTTCACCATGTCGGATATTGTCAATATTTGTCAACACTGCAACCCAGAGTCCGGTAGACTTACTCTATCAACGCAGCGATAGCCTCTCGCGTTGAGGCCGTTAAACCAGGCCAACATTTCACCAGAGACAAAAGTTCAGGGGCAATGTATGACAAATACGGGCAGTCACTGACCTCTGCCCATTCCCAGAATGCTCACCGGAAACTTTTCATTTTGTCTAACGCGTTGCCAGGCAGTTGTTGCAAATTTCGCAACTCGGGTTCTTGGGGTTGGTTTGACCGTCTTCAAGATGGATTGGCCCAGGTTGTTTTGGGGCGGTCTCTGGATGAGTCGAAGAATTAGGGGCAACGGCGTTGAACAGCTGTTTCGCAAAAACGGTATTGAGTTTGCAAGAGTCTGTTTTGCTCGCGCCCTTCGGAGATGAACCCTCGATGATCAACCAGCCTTGGTAATTGATTTTGTGTAGTAGCTTTTTAACTCGTTCGAAATCTATCTCGCCTTTGCCGAGTAGATCGCCATTCTCTTTAATGTGAATTTCGCAAATGTTCTCGGAGCCAAGGCTTTCGATCTCCGAGTAAATGTCGTAGCCCATGCGAGCAGAGTTCGCGGTATCGTAGTAAATTTTGACGGATGGCGAATCAACACTTTCAATGATGTGTCGGTGATCCGATTCGTTTAGAAGCGTCTCCAGCCCAAGCACAAATCCGTATTCTTCAGCGATGGGCGCGAATCGTTTTAGTTTTTCGATGACGACTCTTATGCGTTCTGGATCGCCATTGATGTCAGCCTTTCCAAAGAACGCGAGTAGTACGATTTTCGGTGAAACTTTCGCGGCCAATTCGCGGTCTTCAAGTTTCTCGGCTTCCTCTTTAAGTTTGATCATCGCGTTCAAACATTCCATCATCAATTGATCTGCTTCCTCTTCTGTCGCCAACGGGATCTTGTTCAATAGCCCAATACCAAGCGATGAAACTTCAACGCTCGTTTGTTTGACGACTGCTCGCAGTTTATCCCGATTCTCTTGCGTGCGAATGTCGATCCCTTCTCCCCTAGCTCCAAAAGAAAACTGAATTCCCTGAAGACCTGCTTGTTTGGCAAACTCAAATGAGTTGGTACTCATCGGCATTTTGATCGACCAGTCGCAGGCGCCAATTTTGAACTGATGGGCCTTCACCTCTCGAACCGAATTCGCTTCCTGCGCAGTCGATTCTGTACAAATGGATAGAGGTAGGACTAACGCGAGGGCTACTCGTAGAGCTATTCTTGATGTCATGACTAGTGATTTTCAATCTAAAGTGAATTTTGGGAAGTCGCAGGATTTCGCCGCGGACATCACTGATTCGGTCGCAAAATTTAGCGCAGCCCAGTTCGCAGACGTAATTGTAATCGAGTTGCCCGAGGCGCAGCCAGCCAGTCGATGGTTCAAACTTCAAACAGCACTAACGATGGATCAAAGCGAAATTGTTTGTCGTAGATTCCATGTTCGGCTCGTTTGCCGGCAGAAATTACCATGCAAACTTCGGCAGATCGCGGCAGTTGAAGGAGCTTTTGAATCCGTCGTTCGTCCATGCCTTCCATTGGGCAACTGTCAAATCCGAATGCACGCAAAGAGAGCATTAGGTTTTCGCACGCCAACGCTGTGGTCTTGTGAGCCCAGACTCGCATGTCAGATTTACCAGCCGGGCCTCGTGGAACCACTCGAAAAAATCCCATCGTGGCGATTGCCAATTTCTTAAGCGGACCAAGAATGTAAAACGGCCCGTGCCCGTACGCCAAAGGAACGATCTTGCGTTGATAATGCAGTTTGGCTGCGGGCACTTCGGACTCGTTGGCGATCAAGTGCTCCAGTATCATTGTTGAATTTCGTTTCCAAGTATCGAGTCGAGCCACGCAGACGATAAGCTCTTGAGCCGTGGCTGCAGCAGGTTGCCCCAAGCAGAATTTGACTAGCTCTTTTTTCTTGGATTCGCTTCGGACCCAATAGAACTCCCAGCACTGCAAGTTTGAGGAATTGGGCGCAAGTGTCGCAAGCTCCAAACATTTTCGGACTACGGATTCTGGCACTTGCTCGTCAGAATAAACTCGTGTGCTGCGTCGAGACCGAATAACTTTTTCGAATTCAGCGACATTGGTTTCGATCGCCGGTTCGGTGTATTTGATGTCGGGTATTTTTTCAAAGATGCTTTTGCTTGGTTCTTGCGGCGATGTCATATTGAGCTCTTTGCACTGCTACCGTTGAACTGGCTCAGCCGACAAGGCTTGCATTTCATGATTGGGATTTTCGAGAATCAATGCGTTGGCTTCGTCGTAAAGGATTTTCGCCATCAACCAGTCATGCCAGTGGTCGTTCAAGGTTGCTCGCTGAGCATCGGGTACTTCGATTGAAAAAAGTCGCATAGCCTTGGCGAGTGAGGTCAACGCTTTTTCCTTTTCACCCATTCTGAAGTGGGCCATTGCCTCGATTGAAAAGTTACTCAAATTCAAAACGATGTTGCTGCTTTTACTGCGACACCTCTCACAATTTTCCAAACAACTTTCGTAGTCTTCGCTTCGCAAGCAGTATAGACCAAGCGTTCGCTTGAAAAAGCTGTCGTATCCGTGGTCGGGACTCTCCTTCTTTACTAACTCGGCAAGCTTTTTTGCCATCGTTGAATTGTGGAAATCCGTATCGTGACGCAGCAAGCACCCCATGAGCGTCCGATCGGCGCAGGACGTGTCAGTCGTTGCCGCCCAGGTCTCAAGCATCTGACTGCAATGCGATGAGTAGTTGTCTTTGTTGGTTTGCGTGGCAAGAAGTGAACAAAGGAAATAGTTGGTGCCATGATCTTGTTCACCAAGCGCAAGCGCTCTTTGGCATTCTATTAAAGCACGTGACCAGTGCTCAAGTTTCGCGTATTGACTGACTCGTTCTAAAATTTGAGCTTGCGTTTCCGGTGCCTCATTCATTCGCTTGCGATGGGCCGTTCTTTCTGCTCGTCGCTCGTCACGTGTCGTGTTAGCTGGAGCAGACTGTTTGGACACCTCCGTTGAAAATGCGACCCATAAGTCGACCCATTCTTGGCCAGAAAGATTATCCATTCCACCCGACGAAATCCGTATCGAACTTGTTAATTCTGCCATGTTCTTGATTTGATTTAGCGTACGGTTTTGCTTGGTTTGAAAAAGATCCCTCAAGTCATATTTCATCGACGCGTAGTCGCTCGAGTCTTCAAAGGTCTGTACGTTCGCAATTAGATATTTGCCATCAGGAGAGATGTCGAGATCGGCTACAGCTTGGGCATCCATAACCAAACGCCGATTCCATGACGGCGAAATGCGTCTGCCCGTATTCAACTCCCAAATATGAGGACCGCAAAACTTTCCGCGTGAACCCGTAATCACGTAATTGCCATCGGGCGTAAATGTGGCGGCATTAACATCTTCGATGTGCCTCATTGTTGGACAAGCAACCTCTCCGGTTCGCCAATCCCACACTCTGGCATTCGAATCCAAAGCTGAGGTAAGTATGTACTTGCTGTCTGGGCTGAACGAAAGATTGACGACTGACCCAATAAGTTGATTCGTCAAAATATGATAAAGCGGTTTGCCGACTTCCTTGCCGTCAGTCAAACTCCAAGTCTTGACTTCATCGCCCGAAGCAACCGCCAGCCACTGACTATCTGGTGATATCGCCAAAGCGCAGTTGTTGCCGTCGGCATTGATGTAAGAAACGCTCTCAAAGTTAGCCTTGCCAGTTTTCAAATCCAGCACGTGAAAATCAAATGGCTCAGCAACGACAAGCTTTTTCCCATCGGGTGATATTTCAATATGCACCCCCCAATCGGTGTCTGAAGAAAATGGCTTTTGGTAAACAACAGAACCCGTTTTCATGTCAACGACATTAACGATGTTATCGTCGCAAGCGACTGCGACAATCGAATTGACGGGACTGGCTTCCAGCCAAAGCGGAACTCCAGAGAGTGGAATCGTTCGAACTAAAGCGTTGTCAGCGTCGGTGTCGAACGAAGAAACCATTCCTTCAGTTTTGTCGCTATGAATAACCACCAAAGTCTGGTCATCGTTCAGAAAGCGCGCATCGTGGGCGAAGCCGATTGGGTCGATCTCCGAGCCATGTCGATTGCCACTTTCGACATTATGAACAGTCAATTTATCTTTTTGCATCAGAAAGCTCGAACGCGTCCCTTCGCTTTTGGCCATCACGGCAAGCTGCCCATCTTTGGTAAAAGTTGGCTGGAATTGATTAGCGTCTCTTTCCAAAAATTGTCCTTGATCACCAGGTGCCCGACGCCAGAGGCGGATGAGGCCCTCGACCGTTGCTGTCGCCAACCAGCGTCCATCATCCGAGAGGTCTACTGCCGCGACCCCCGTTTCATGCCGCATCGCTTCGCCAATTGGCTCGCCTTCAGGAAAACTCCAAAGCTGCGCCGTCTTATCCATCGATCCGGTAAACAGAATTTTGCCGTCTTTGCTGAGCGTTTGCGCGCCAGTGAAATTTCCGTGCTTCACATTCTTCACAACTTTTGATGCGTCCGTGATCTTTCTGATTTCGGCGCCGTAGTAACCAGAAACTGAAAAGGAATCGTTTTCAGGGTGAACTGAGATGTGACTAATAT
>CAYMFZ010000140.1:6093-7087 GCA_964389585.1 uncultured Pirellulaceae bacterium
TTTCACTTTCTAGTACCTTCTGCTCGACATCCCAAACTTCCAAGCGATTATCCGATGGATTTGCCGCCAGACGTTCTTTTCCGTCCACGGGTGGAAGCCAAGCCGGAGCCGATCGACAAGGGCTGAAACCTCTGTACTTGAAATCGAAATGTGCAACCTTGAGGTAGAGCTCCGGATTCCCGACCTCAAAAATTCTGGCTTGATCGTCCGTGCAAGCAGCAACGATTTTCGACCCATCCGTGTTGAAAGCCAAAGTGTGAGCTTCTGATTCTGTGGGCCACGAATCTGGCGTGAAGCTCTCTTCTTCGATTTGCCAAATTCGCAATTCGTCAGTCGCGATCGCGAGTCGTTTCGAATCCGGCGAAAAGGCAATACTCTTGGCGTCGATTGACTCAAACCGCTTCAACAATTCACCTTTTCTGGCATCCCAGATCTCTACTTCATCTCCATCGCGTTCTAGCATGGCGAACTTGTCACCGTTGGGGCTCCAGCAAGCTTTTCCGATTTTCTGAGTGTTCGGTTTGAACCATGGAACGAAAGCCGCGCTGGTCGCTGCTGAGTCAATGACCATGAAAATCGGATCGCCCTTGTAATTGGCCTTACCTAAAAACTGAATCAAGATCTTTTGACCATCAGGTTGGAAATCAACCGATACCGACAGACCAACATCAAAACAAGCAACTGGGTACGACGTTTGTCTAATCCAATTGCCGGCACGCAACGTGTTGTGGAGCCGGCGTTGTTGGTCTTCCTTGGCTTCCTCTGCCGCAGAAGCAAACCAAATGACAGCGGCTCCAGTATCTCCTTGGTCCGCAGCGAGCATCGCGCGATCGGTATACGCGTCCGACAATGCCAATTCTTTTTGCCGTTTCGCTTCGAGCGTTTGTTCCTTCAAAACATTTTCACGTTGTTTCGCGTCCTGTTCAACTCGCGACAGTTCAAGCTGCCGGTCCAGTTCCAACTCTGCGCTTGCAAGCTTAACTCGATCCAATTC
>CAYMFZ010000140.1:7097-10598 GCA_964389585.1 uncultured Pirellulaceae bacterium
TAAGCAAGACGGTTGCGACTAACGCTTGTTTAACACGGCGACGTTTCTGAATTTCGGCATTTTTTGTGCGCTCTAATTCTGCCTCACGAAGTCGAAGGTCGACGGACTCAAAATGGTTGGCTATTTTTTCGGCAACAATACCGGCGTGGGCAGGGCGATCCTCTGGCTCGTAGTTGAGGCAGCTTTTTGCGATCTCAATGAGTTCGGGTGCGGCATTGCAACGGTCAAGTTGCAACCAAGCCTCATCCATTTTTCCGCGTGCGGCAAGTCGGTAGAGCTTCTTCGTTGTGTCACCGCTGTAGGGAGGATTGCCTGTCAAAATTTCACACAGGATCGCGCCGAGCCCAAAGACATCCGAGCGTTGACAGATCCTATCTTTTTCGTCGAGTGCTTGCTCAGGCGACATGTAGGCCAAAGTTCCAAACACAACACCATCGCGCGTTTCAGATCCGTGAGAGCTTCCACTTCCCGAACTCGCTATCGTTCGAATGGTCGTGATTTCTTTTTCTGAACGTGGAACGGGCTCTGCTTCGTCATCTAATTCCGTCAAGACTTTTGCCACGCCCCAATCCATGACTTGAACTTCACCAAAAGCACCGACCATGATGTTCGATGGCTTGAGGTCTCGATGAATCACTCGGCGACTGTGCGCGTAGGCCATCGTTTGACAAACCTGTTCAAAGACGCCAAGGAATTTTGAGCGATCGTCAGACGGCGTCTTTCGCTCTTTCAAGAGCTCCTTCAGCGTCTTGCCTTTTACGAGCTTCATCGCAAAGAAGGGACGCTTGTCATCGAGGGAACCCAGTTCGTAAACCGGAACGATTCCAGGGTGCTGCAACTGCCCACTGATTTGGGCTTCTCTTAAAAACCGTTGGACTGACTCTTCGTCATCACAGTCCTCCAGCAAAACTTTGACGGCGAGGTCGCGATTGAGAACCGTGTCGTGACCATGCACGATACTCCCCATTCCACCACGCGCGATTTCGTCATTCAATTGAAATCGGCACTGGTTGGATTTCAGTTTGCCAAGTTCAAATGTATCGATCGTTGGAACGTCAAGTCCTTCAGAGTTTCCCGTTCGTTCCTTTTTGTCGGGTTTCGAATTCCCGGAAGCATTTGGCGCTTCATCCATGTTCGATCCTTCCAGCGTCGCAATTGACGTTACCTTAAAGCCCACGCGAGCGTCGCGTCGTAATCATGGGCGTTCTCCCGACTCAAATATAACCTTTACCGGAAGATGAAACACCTAGCCCCTTGGGCAGGAGAATTGCAAAGTTGCTTTTTAAAAAAAGCTGAAGTCTCGAAAGCAATTTACGTGAATTTGGTGGGTGACTCTTGCCGGGAGTCACGGAGCCGATGCGAGCACTTCTTTACCAACAAAGCGTTACCGAATTTCGGTCTTGCGTAAGTCTCGGAAACTTCCGGCAAAAGTTACCCACCAAATCGGTAGTCGAAAGCGATTCGAAATAGTGGGCGCAGCGAAATGCCTAGGGCTCTTGTCAGCCACGATCGTTGATCAACCAAACGCTGCTGGGTTAATCGTCAACGATCTCGCGCAGAAGTTCGTTCAGACGCTTCACTGTCTCTTTGTTTTCAGAAAGCCCAACAACGTTTTCTGTCGCCACGTCGGATTTCGAATGGTCGTACAACTCTTCGTCAGCTACCTTGCCATTTTTCTGACGCCATTGAGTGTATCTCCACTTGCCGCTGCGAATCGAATAGCCCATGCCTCGCCGAGGGTACTGGCTTAATGCAGCCTTCTTCCCTGGAAGTGTAGGATCAGCAAACAATGGCCAGGAACTATCGCCTTCACATTGCGAAGGCGTTTTCAAGCCACACCACTCCGTCAACGTCGGGTAGATGTCGATGTATTCCACCAACGCCGCAGATCGATTCCCTTGCGGAATGCCAGGTCCGCTATAAATCAAAGGGACATGGGTATCCAATTCAAAATTTGTGTGTTTGCACCAATCGCCGTAGTCGCCGGTTTTCCAGCCGTGATCACTCCAAAAAACAATGAGCGTACTTTCACGTAAACCTTGTTTGTCAAGTTCCTCAAGCACTCGGCCGATTTGCGCATCCACATACGATACGCACGCTCGGTATGCATGAATCATTGAACGGGTCTGTTCATCATCCAGATTTCCCTTGGCGGGGATGCCGCTGTAGGCACGTAGTTCACCCCACGTCGTAGTCGCTTGGGGCGCGGCACCCACTGGCGCATCGCGGGAAGGAATTTCGATCTTCGCAGGATCGTACATGTCGAAATATTTTTTTGGCGCTACCAATGGGAGATGCGGCTTTTTGAAACCAACGGCAAGAAAAAAAGGTCGGTCGTCGTTCTGCTGTAGTTGCTTGATCGCTTCATCGGCAATCGTACCGTCCACGTAGGTGCTGTCGTCGACTTCAGCGCTCTCGAATGCCGGTCCTTTCGTGGCCTGTCGCAACTCCTTGCCTTTAAGGTTTTGGGCTTTGGCCTTTTTCGTTTTTTCCTCAATCAACTTTAATGTTTCCGCCCCTGCATAAGCTGGTTTCGCGCAGGAATTGAGCACGTCCCAAAAAGCTTTGTCGTCCCCGTTGTGATGATAGATCTTGCCCAACGCGATGGTGCGATAACCGTTCTGCTTAAAGAAGCGTGGCATCGACATTGCGTCAGGAAGGGTTTTGTTGAGCGGATGTTGCAAATCGAAGACTCCAGTCGTATCAGGTCGCATACCCGTCATCAGGCTGATTCGTGATGCAGCGCAAATTGCTTGCTGGCAATATGCTCTTTCGAATAGCTGACCACTCTTGGCCAACGCATCGATGTTTGGCGTGACCATATACTCGTCGCCGTAGCAACCGAGTTCGACCCGCAAGTAAGTGTGTCGGTAAAGGCGATGTTGGCGATATTAGATGTTTGCGCCGTGGCGACAGAAGATATTAAAACCAAAACCGTTACGAAAAAGCTTACTATTTTCATTTTGCTTGCTTGAGGCGAGAATTTTTTCTGGTGAGTTTGATTGCCGCTAATTTTGCATTGAAGCTTGGATGGGCTTACGAGCTGGATTCGCTTAACCCCCGAAGCCCGTCGAGCAGCGTTTCAAATTCGTCCTTACAACATACGCATTGTCGCAAGTGAGTCTCAACTACTTTTAACGCGGCAGGGATGTTTCGACCTGAAAGTTCAGCATCTGCGAATTCGGCCATGTGGTCGAAGCATCCGTCACAGTCCATTGGATCTTCCGCTGATGTGGAAACCAATTGAAGCAGCGTAGAAATTTGTTTTTTTGAAAGTGCCATCGTCTATTCCTTATGCAAAGACCACGCTGAATTCATCGGACGAGATGCCTTGTTCGGCAAACCCTTCGCGTAGTCGCATGCGAGCATCGTGTACTAATTTGTAGACGGCATTTCGATTGCTGTTCGTTCGCCGTGCAACTTCTTCGACCGGCAAGCCGTCCAATAAGCCCTGTGTGGCTTCACGCTGCTTGGCCGTCAGTTTGTTTTCAATCAGCTCTT
>CAYMFZ010000141.1:0-471 GCA_964389585.1 uncultured Pirellulaceae bacterium
CGCCACCCATACCACCCCCCCTACCACCCCCCATACCGCCGCCCATACCACCGCCCATGCCACCGCCCATGCCATCCATTCCACCATCCATACCTCCAAAGTCTCCACGATCGCCTCCATCCATGCCTCCTCCGCCAAATCCACCTAGAACAGCAGCACCACCACTTTGCAACATTGCAAACTGTTTGGTTTTGTCTTCATTGTTTGGATCTGCAACCCAAGCACGCATGCGGTACTCATAAGTTTTACCCGGCTTTGCCGTTACGTCGAAGAATCGAACGAGTCGGTAATCTGACTCGGGAGCTTTCCGCGAGCTTAAGGCTTTTGTGTAGTCGGTAAAGTCAGTACCAGAGCGAGTCTGAACCAAGTCCTGAGGTGACATGCCACCCATACCGCCACCCATTCCTCCGCCCATGCCGCCACCCATAACACGACCTCCGCCCATGCAACCCAATCCCCCGCCTGGACCAC
>CAYMFZ010000141.1:481-4962 GCA_964389585.1 uncultured Pirellulaceae bacterium
GCCCAGATGCGCCCATGCCTCCCATACCTCCACCCATGCCACCAAATTTTCCGCCACCACCAAATCCACCCGCCCCACCGCTTTTTGAACTAGCGGAAGGCTGAGTGAAGATATTCGAAGAATCAATTTTCTCGTCAACGGTTTCTTCAATTGGCTCCGGAAAAGTTCGAAACTTTCCCGCGAGTTTCGAGTGATTTACATAAGGTCGATAATCAACCATCGTGATTGGAGGAATCGGCTGGGTCAGCACCGGGTCAAAATTCTCAGCCGCAACGACTTCGGGAGCTGAGGGATAAAGAGCCTTTGGCATCCGATGCAACTGTGGATAAAACTCTGGAATAGTGAATGACACCCATTCCGAACGGTCATCCCATTCACCCGCTTTTCCCTGAACGGGCTTTCCGGCTTCAGACACTTCGCGGCGTTCAACCTGAAGGTACTGATAGATTGGACGATCACGATCAGGATAGTACCCAATTCCCTCGGCAAAACTATTCTCGAACTCCGTCCATTGGGTCTTGTAGTCAATCAAACCTTTGACAACAACGAAATTGTAGAGAAAGGCCTGACTGCTACCGGCTGGTAAGCCATACTTGACAGGTCGAATACCTGGAAAATTGTGATCGTGATGCGTCAACATTTGCCTACCAACACCTTCCAAAGTCGGAACGGCGTTTTCGTCATCACCTTTCTTTTTCTTTGAGCGGTCATTTCCGCCGTCTTGTCCACCGCGACCGCCACCACCGAACATGTCCCCCATGTCTCCCATGTCTGGATCCATGTCACCAAAGCCGCCCTCTTCATCATCACCAAAGCCGCCGCCAACGCCACCTTCAGGTTCTTCTGGGGCTGGGGCAAACGGATGATCTGCATAAGGATCTGCGGGCAACGTTCGGTTCAACGCAAGCACCATTGGCGCCGTCAATAGCGTGGCTTCTGGTTCAGTAATTTTCACCAACCGAGGGTCAGTACGAGGCGCGAGCGTCGCTGCCACGGCACCTGTAAACGGATCGATGTTGAATTTGGATGCGGTAACGGTGCTGTTATTCTGAATCACCTTATCAACATCCTTGAAGCCATTTCGAAATGGCTTAATCGCATCCCAACTGGTATCCGATTGAATGTATTGCCCTGCCCGATCAGCGTCTTTCGACAATTGATCTGGAGTCTTATCAGCGTAGGGCTTTGTCTTAAAACCCATCCAAAAGAATAAGCCCAGCAACACGATTGAAACTCCAAGAATTAACTTCTCGGTGTGATGCAAGAAAAACTTGCTCATGGCTGCCTTGCTAAAGTCTGGCTTTTTCATCGTTATCTCTCCGTCAGAATTTTCTTCAATCGACTATCGATTGTTAAGAAACTGAGTTGTTATTAATCGTTGGTCTTGTGCAAACAGTTTAAGGACGAGGGCTGGCATCGGCATCCACATCACCCATCAAGCCTGCCGCTCTACGCAAGCGATCGGGGCGAACTGGATTGTAAATTTTCACGATCCCATAAAACTCAACATTAACGTCGTAGTTGGTTCGTTTCTCAACCGCCACGGAAGCATCCAATGTGACACCACCACCGCCCATTCCAGCATCCAGATTTTGATTCATGCCACCGAGCTTGTCAGCCTCTGAGCTCGCCGCACCGCCCAGAGGAATTTCTTCTCCACCAGGTTTGTGTCGATTCCAGCGGACTTGTTGAATTTCAAAAGCAAATGGAGAGTTGGCACATGCGGCCATGAACTCTGCAATCTTTCGCTCATCCATTTTTAAAGCGATTCGAACAGGAACTCGTTTCGCCACGATTAGCTCGAGGTTCTCCTCTGGCAACACATCGCCAGTGATTACTGCTTTGACTGTCTCCGCTGGCAAGGGTTCAAAATCCAAATCGACATAGCGACCTTCATAGGGCGAACTGCCGGTCAATCCTCCACCTTCTCCACCGTCGTCCATGCCGCCTCCCATGCCTCCCATCCGGCCACCGCCAAACATCATGTTCATATCTGGCCCATCAGCACCGAAGTCACCATCATCAAGGCCACCCATCGGATCGCCACCGCCACCAAACTTGGCCGCTTCATCAACTAGATTTATGCCTGCCAAGCGTTGATCTGGTCTGACCAACTCACCAAGCTTTCCGCCAACCTCTCGACCAAAAACTACATGGTCAATGTTTTTAATGACAGACAAGTCATTTGCATTTGAATTTCCGTTGACCTCGCGAATGATTTTGAACATCGCCTCAAGCAACCACAAATCTTGCTGCAGCATGTAACACTGAAGCGGAGTTGGGTCATTGGTTTCACGACGGTTGTCATCACGGCCTTGGAACATCGTCAGCTTTTGGTTCCAAAGCGATTGGTTAGTGCTGCTCCAAATCACAGCGTATTTGTTTAGATCCACTTCACTGACACCAAGCATTCCGCCGCCACCCATGCCTCCCATGCCGCCGCCCATGCCACCACCCATGCCACCACACATTCCGCCAAATCCTCCACCACCTCGGCCTCCCCCCATGCCGCCCATACCACCGTCATCACCTTCGTCGTTGAACATTCCTTCTGGAATTGCATCGGGATCAAAATCCCACTTTGTACGAAGTAACTTGTCACCACAGAGGTAAAGCATGTGCTCTGGAATCCTGTTCCGGTACAGCTCCAAAAGATCAGCGACCTGAAGACCGGTATTAAATTCTGGGGGAAAAGTCTCTGGCGGGTTGTAGCGACCGAAGAACTCAACGAACAAATCGTTGGGAATGACTTTGGGCCAAACCAGCAAATCCTGTTGAGCCTTTTCGCGCATCGTCCAGGCTTCAACGATTGAGTCGATTGTCTCACTCAATTCCGTCTTCATTCCTTCTTCAGACACAGCATTCGGATGCGCCGTCTCTTCAGCATCTTCTGGCATGTCCTTAGGCTTGACTCCCAGAATTCCCTTGGCAGCTCTTACCTTACCTTTGATTTCAGTTGTTCGCTTTTTGGTTTCTTTCTCGAGAACACCTGAAGCGAAAAACCAAATTCCGATCATCGCAAGCGATAAAAAAGCGCAACCTAACCAAAAAATATTCTTTTTGATCCACGCGATTACTGGTCTTAACTGGTCCATGGTCTATTTCCTTTGTCTGTTGGTTCAAGTCTGTTGGTCAACAAACGATCTAAAGTTCAAAACATCAATTCGAAATTTGGAAGCGGTTGGTTTCAATGGCATCGAAACCCAAAAGCACCACTCCGTCCTACTCCTCTTCCAAACTCCCATCCTCACCATCAACCGGTGCTGCCGCTGCGGCAGCCTCTGCATCCGCTTCAGCTTTGCGCCGTTCAGCCCGAGCGGCCAAGCGTTCTTTTTCGCTTCGAGGCGTCCAAGCCATTTGAACGACAAACTTGTATTCCCAGACTTTGTGGGAATTCTTGTCATCGACATCTGGATCGTCTCCGCCCATGCCACCCATGCCACCCATGCCACCCATGCCACCCAAGTCGTCACCTGGTCCACCGGCGCCCATGCCTCCCATGCCGCCGCCCATGCCACCAAATTTGCCGCCACCGCCTCGACCACCACCCATGCCATCCATGCCGGCGTCTTCGTCTTGTCCGCTTACCGCAGTTGGATCGAAAACAATTGTCCGCTTCGCACGAGCGATCGAATTAGTAATTGTTGGAAAAGAAATTCCCAGATCGGAATAGCTAAACATTTGATCAGGATCATTGGTAGGAACGAACACGTCTTCTTTATTGATCAATGGCTCGATCAACGTCCGGGTCAAGAAAGACTTACCCGCGTTCAATTCAGCAAGTGCCTTGTCGCTGTTGTGAAAGTGATGGCCTTTGATTTCAATCACCCAACCAGATTTGCCACCCAACGCACCTGACAAGGCGACGGTCTCTTCTTCGTCACCGAAATCATCATCACCTTCGGCGCCACCTCCACCCCAGCCACCAGTCGAGTCGACTGATTCATCTTCTGACTCTTCAGCAGCAGCAAGCTCGTCTTCTGTAGGAGCAACGGGAGTTTCTAATGGAATAATTTCACCATTCTTGGTGATTTGGAACATCTTGTTGTAGATGGCTTGAACATCGTTCAGCCAAACCTGAAGGTCTTCGAAGTATTTCGATTCGACATGATCGACATAGACTTCTTCACGATCATCGAATGGGATATCCGCCGGATCAATTCGAAAGTTTCCGGCCTTTTTTGCCTCAGCAATCCTTGGGTCTTCGTGGAACGCTTGTGCCAAAGCCGAATAGAACTCAATCCAAATTGCTTTCTTTTCAGTGGCCGACGCAAGCTCCGTGGCGATCTTGTTGAACTTGTCCAACTGAGCCTTCATCTGAGTGTCATTCTCGACAAACCGCGAGCTATTGCTTTCCTTCGTCTTAACCTTGGAAATTGCCGACTTCCAATTCACGTTATTGGCATCCGTGTATTCATCGTTGACACGCCACCAAGCATTGGTTGTGAAGAAGTATCCGAGTACCAGACCCAGTGACAATG
>CAYMFZ010000141.1:4972-8138 GCA_964389585.1 uncultured Pirellulaceae bacterium
CGGCGCCAAGTTTCTGAGTCGCAAAAGTGCAACCGCCAAAGCACTCACCGCCGCCAACACCCATGGCTTTTTTGCGCGAATGATTCGCTCGACCACAATGTCGCCCGGCAACAAGTTCGTATTGATCTTGCTCTTTTTTAATCCCTGCAAGCACAAGCCATAACAGGGAGCGTAAGACAATAGATTGTTCGAGAACGTGGGCTGACTCGTAACGTCGCCCCCTTTGAGCTTGTTGAACTCAGTGATTTTCGCGATGTCGATTTCAAGCTGCTTGCTCAAGAACTGACGCAGTCCAGGAAGTTTCGCCGCGTTACCGAGCAACATGATCTGCCCAAGCTCAGCCGTCTTTTCCATGCTTTGGAAAAACGTCAACGAACGTTGGACTTCGTTTACCAGATCATTAAAGACCGGACGCATCGCCTTGAAAATCGCCTTGGGATTCTCAGAAACCCGCGCGTTTCGCTTGAGGTGCTCAGCTTTTGCCTGCGTGAGCTTCATCTCGCGAGAAAGCTGTTTTGTAAAGTGATTACCACCGATTGGAATGTTGCGCAACCAAAGCTTAATACCGTTGGTCACGATCAAGTCTGTTGTGTCGGTGCCCATCGACATCACAACAACGGACTCAGGTGGATTCTCAGGATCAAAGTCTTCCGGATCCGGTGTGTCTTCGATCGTGTCGTGGCAAACCACATTGAAAATCGAAAGCGGCGAAAGCTGGACCACGTCAATCTCAACGCCTGCATCATCGAAAGGACGCAACGCGCGGTAGACGGCCTCACGCTTCATCGCAAACAATCCGACTTCCGCGTCGATGGCTCGGCCTTCGACGACCGTGCCGCCCAACTGCTGCCAATCCCAGATCACGTCTTCAATCGGAAACGGGATCTGCTGCTTGACTTCGTACTTAACGATGTCAGGAAGCATTTTGACTTCGACCGGTGGCGGCTTGAAGAAACGAGAAAGTCCCGCCTGACCAGAGACACTAATCGCAACCTTGTCACCCACAACTTCATTGCGAGAAAGGAACTGCTCAAGTGCGTCCTTGATCAGCTCCTCAGGATCCGCCTCTGGCTGACTGAGGATCTTTGGGTATTCGATAAAGTCGTACTTGTCGGCAATGACCGTTTCGCCATCCGCGTCCAGCGTACAACGAAGCGCTTTCAAAGCACATTGACCAATGTCGATACCCCAAACGGCATTCTTTTTTGCCATCGTTTTCGCCTATCACTGAGAACGTCAATTAAGAAACTCGTACCCGCCAACCTACGCGCCGCGACTAACGAGCAACCTTCATTATATGTTCAAACTGGTTGATTCGTTAAGTTTGTTTTGCGGTGAGTTTGCTCGGGAGAGGATGCATTGGAAGCGCACAAGCCAAGAAGCGGGATGTGAATCCCGATCCGCACCGCTACTTCTTAAATGTAATGGACGAAAACCCGAAGTGTCAAATTTTCACCGGTAAAAACCGTGTTTTCATCCGATTGCTGGGCGCAGTGACGATCAGGATGGCCGAATCAATCGCAGGCATTTCGAGGTTGCCACGTTTCGAGTTGAGCTTGCGGCTGGATACAGATAAGTCAGATGAGTTTGATTAGATTAGCTATGCAGATTGACGGGACGAGATTCGGCTCAGTTACGCAGTTTTCGATTCAAATAGACTTCGAAGTACCGTTTGACTTGTTATCCTCACAACGCGTTTGTTCGCTTGTGAAGGCGCGACCGAAAAGACATCCGTCAGATTGCGAGGGGACCAAACTTTCCACGTTTGATTCGGGGCATTTTGCCCCAACGCTTCGTTGGCTATCTTCAACATCGATTCAAAACTAACTCGCACCAACATCGCGTCGGTCGACTATCCATTTATGCAGCCCTACAAAAAACTCATCGTCGTCTTGCCTTGCCATTCGCTGGAGGACTTTCCGATCCACCATCGGGGAAGTGACGCGGAGAACCTACTGGCGAACTGGACAGCACTTTGGCATCCCGCATTGATCGTCGGAAGCGGCCAAAAACCGAACTGGCAACAGGCTGACAATCCCGACATTTGCTCTTTCGATTCGCACGACGAAAATGAACCTGATGATCAAGCCAATTCTGAAAAGGAATCGACACTGGCTTTGATTCCGCATGTCACCAAATCCATGTTGAGTTCGGAGCTGGAAAGCAATCTTGAGTCGGCAAACGCCGTCATCCTCTCGAATGGCGGATCACGCGCGAGCCTCGTGTCGGCGGCTTTGGCTGCCAATGCAGCTTCCCAGGAATTGGCGACCAACGTCGATCCTGAAATCGCCGCAGATTTTCACGCCCTGGGTTATGGCTTTCTCCAAGTCCAGATCATGACTCGGCAATTGAGATACTCCAGCAACCTCGACGAAACCTATTTCTCGGACGCGGTTGTAAGTGCCGCGAAACACGCGACGGATGGGGATCACGAAAAAGCCAAGGAGGGGCTTGCTCGGTGTTTTGACTTGTTGCTTGACGAGAAAAATGGCTATTACCCGGTTGAGCCTGAGTTGCTCGACATTGTTTTGACTGCGCCGACGACGCTTGGCCGCAAGTTCGAAAGGCAACTGGAAACCAATCATCCGACGAACATCCTGATGACGGGAGCCGTTTGTGAAAGGCTTGCCAAGCGCTCGACCGAGTCGCCCCAACCAGGCTTGCTGGAAAAGCTTAAGCATCAATTCGCGGAAAAACAAATTTGCTTGCTCGGCGGATTGCAAGAAGAACTGCCAGAGCCCTTGGTTTCTTCCGAGGCGACGCTCAATCAACTCGCGCGTGGTCGCGAGACTTTCCAAAAACACTTAGGCGTTGAACCAACCGTTTTTATGCGACGACGTTTTGGCTTGCACGCTTCGCTGCCGGGCATTCTCGAGCAATTCAATTTCGTCGGCGCGATTCACTCGACGCTGGACGATGGCACGTTCCCACAAAGCTCCAATTGCACGATCCGTTGGACAGGGAATGATGATCGCTCTTTGCTGGCGGTTGGCGATCTACCGCTGAGCGCGACTGACGCTGGCTCGTTTATTGGGCTGGGCGTTCGCATGGGCGAAGCGATTGATTCCGCACACGTCGCGGCTGCCGTATTCGTGCACTGGCCCAATGATGTTTGTGAATCATTTCATGACCTGGTGCGGATTTCGAATTACGGGCCGCTTTTCGG
>CAYMFZ010000141.1:8148-10588 GCA_964389585.1 uncultured Pirellulaceae bacterium
GTTTACGACCCAGGTTATGGCGACAGTTTTTCCGCGGACGAGTACAAGTCCCCTTTTCTCAAGCAGGCGGTCGAACGGAAGACAGCCAATCCAATCTCAAAATACACGACTTACTGGAAACAGTATTATCAATTGGCTGCGATGCGGTCGCTCTTGATTCAAGCCTGTGCCACTTCGAATTCTAAATCTGGTAAACTGATTGAACTTCAAAATTCAATCGCGCAGATTCAAACTGATATCGAAATAGAAGTTAATCAAGATTTTTCAATCGACGAACTCGATTCGAAGGATCTGCCAAACCTTGGTGAACGCCTTGAAGCACTAGAATCTGAAATCATCGGATTGATCGAACCCAAAACCAATAGTTCGAGTGAAAAAGTAGAGACGGTTTTGATCAATACGACTTCGAGTCGACGCCGCGTTGACGTCGCACTGCCTTCACATCAGAAGGGAACGATTAGAAATTCATTACCTGTCGTTGTAGCCGATAGCCAAAATGAATCTGCCCATTGGATTGCCGAAATCCCCGCGATGGGACGAACGACGCTCAACCAACGTTCGCTTGAGTCCAGCGACCTGCTCAAGTCCGATCCCAAAATCGGTGAGGACCTGACGCTTCGTAATGAATTCTTCGAATTGAAGGTTGATGAAACCACCGGCGGAATTCGCAGCATTCAGCTCTACGAGAAACGCATCAATCTCGCGAGCCAACAGCTTGCCATTCGAATTCCGGCAATGGACTCACCGGATCTCCCGCTCACCAAAGCCCGTTACACAACGATGGTTGCGGATTCGATTGAGCTAAAAATGGAATCGCGTTTGGCAGGCAAGATCATCTCCAAAGGCAAATTGCTCGATGGCTCAAACATATTGGCTGACTACACACAGTCAGTTCGCGTGGTTCGCGGCAAGCCAACAATCGAATTGGACATCAAGATCGACTTGAAAGAACCTCTAACCCACTCCATCAACCACTACGTTTGTTCACGTCTGGCATGGAAAGATGAATCATCGCGTGTGGTGGCCAATGCCGGTGAAATCCGGCAAGAGGTAAACACCGATTGGTTTCAGGCGACGAATTTCATGGAGGTCGTTCAGGAAAAGAATCGACTGACGATGCTGACCGGCGGGCTTCCGCTTCACCGAAGAGTCTCTCGCCGCATGGTTGACTCTTTGTTGATTGTGGGAGCCGAACAATGCAATCAGTTTCAATTTGGGCTGGGCGTAAATGTCTCGTATCCATTGGCTGCCGCGATCAATCGAATGTCGCCTCCAATCTGTCTGAATTTACCAAGCAAAAACAACTCGACTGATTCCAATGAAAATTCCAGCAGTTGGTTGTTTCATTTCAACTGCAAGAATATCTTGGCAACCTGGTGGGAACCGTTCTTTGACAAAGACGGAAACTGGATGGGAGTCCATGTTCGGTTGCGCGAAACTGAAGGCCGAGCAGGAAAACTTGCGATTCGATGTCCTCGCAATGTTGCATCGGGCGAGCAAGTCAATTTTGGTGGAGACTTCCTGCAGTCTTTAGGGGTCGCCGCAGATGATCCGAGCAAGCTTGAATTGGAGTTTGGTCGGTTCGACTTTTTTCAAATTTCGATTCGATGGAAACAATGATCGTCACAATTGATGGGCCAGCCGGAGCCGGCAAAAGCACGGTGACCCGGCAACTTGCCAAAAAACTTGACTTTGAATTCTTGGATACCGGCGCGATGTATCGAGGAGTGACGTGGTGCGCAATCGAACAAGGCATCGACCTAAAAGACGAAGCCGCGCTGCGAGAACTTGCCCAGCAAATCGAAATTGAATTTGACGACGATCAAGTCTCAGTCAACGGAAGAAACGTTACCAACGCGATCCGCGAGCCAAACGTCACTCGCCAAGTCGTCTTTGTCGCAGATGCTGGTTCTGTGCGAGAGCATTTAGTGCTTCTCCAACGTCGGATCGCTGAACAAGGAAACTTCGTCTGTGAAGGCAGGGACCAGGGCACCGTCGCCTTTCCTGATGCGTTTTGCAAAATCTATCTCACAGCTTCTTCCAATTCTCGAGCACTTCGTCGCGCCGAGCAGATGGCGGCAGCCGGACAGTTCGTTGATTTTGATCAAGTCGTTCGTGAACAGCAAAAGCGAGATGACCAAGACTTAAGCCGTGAGGTTGGGCGACTAATGAAGGCGGATGATGCGATCGAAGTAAATACCGATCAACAGACGCTGCCTGAAGTTGTCGAGAAACTAGAAGCAATTGTCCGCGAGCGGATGCCCAAGCAAGCGAACTAGTGCCTTGTTCGTCCTAAAGTTTAGGGTGTTGAAATTCAGCCACCACGCGTTAGCGTCCGGTTTCACGCGAATGAACCGGGTGCTAACGCACTGCGGCTGTCCATAAATATTAGAGGGTATTTCAAAACCTGTAGTGGACTTCGCCAGAAGTCCCAGCTCGC
>CAYMFZ010000142.1:0-10584 GCA_964389585.1 uncultured Pirellulaceae bacterium
GACTTAGGATTCTGCTTGCGAGCGTTTAAACGACTCGCAAACCAGAACTCCGCTTCAGGATTAAACGCGTCGCTTCTTGCGAGGTCGGCAACCGTTGTGCGGAATCGGCGTTACGTCTTCGATCGACTTAACGTTTAGCCCGGCTGCTTGAAGTGCGGTGATCGCACTTTCGCGGCCACTGCCTGGACCTTTGACACGAACGTCAACTTCTTTGACGCCGAATTTCAGGGCTTTGTCGGCCGCCTGCTGTGCGGCACTCTGGCCAGCAAAAGGTGTGCTTTTACGACTTCCTTTGAAGCCACAAGTTCCAGCACTTGCCCAACACAAAGTCTCGCCTTTGGTGTCGGTGATGGTCACAGTTGTGTTGTTAAACGTTGCCTGAATATGGGCAATGCCGTAAGTCACGTTGCGACGCACTCGTCGTTTTTTAGTCTTTGCCACGCTTGTTCTCTGCTTTCCTAGTCACGCCGAAAACGACGCTAATTGTCTATGGATGCTTAGTAGTACTAATCTCTTAAATGGTTGCTGGCCAAGTTCGACCAACGACCTCAAAATTACTTGAGGTCCTTCACGCCTTTCTTTCCAGCCACAGTTTTCTTTGGGCCTTTTCGAGTGCGTGCATTTGTCTTGGTTCGTTGCCCTCGAACAGGAAGTCCCACACGATGGCGAATGCCTCGGTAACATCGAATGTCACGAAGACGTCCGATATTCTGCTGGACTTGTCGTCGAAGAGGACCTTCAACGGTGTAGTCACGCTCAAGGATGGTTGCGATTCGGCTGATTTCTTCGTCAGTCAGATCACGCGCTTTCTTGTTTTGATCAATTCCTGCCTTGTGACACAAATCCCGCGCGGTCTGATTTCCAACACCGAAAAGGTACGTAAGCGAAATGACAGTTTTTCTGTCATTGGGAATGTCAACACCGAGCAAACGAGGCATGCGATTTTCTCCAAGGCCAGTCTTGGCCAACTACAAAATGTCTGGTTACTGAATTATCTAAATACGAGTGGCGGCAATTGTGGATTCATCAATTATCAATCGGCAATCCATAAGCTGGATGCGCAAAGATATCTACAACAATCCATTGGATGACGGACCAATTCATTTGGCCCCATTTGACCGAGCAAATTAGCTCGGTCGGAAAAGCCCATTTTTAACGAAGGTTTATCCCTGACGTTGCTTGTGACGGGGATTTGTGCAAATCACATAAACCCGGCCCTTACGCCGAACAACCTTACAATTTTCGCAAATTCGCTTTACGCTAGCGCGGACTTTCATCGAAGCTCTACTCGCTCTTATTCATCTTGGCTAAAGCCCACCAGTATAGGAATTTTTTGCCCATTATCACAAGGGCCAATTGGGGCTAATTCGTTAATTTTCCTATTGTCTGAATCCCAAGTTGGCCGCCAAGGAAAGCCGCAAGGATTGAATCACAATTTGGTCAACTGAGTATACAAAACCATGCTTTAAAGCGACCTATTCCAACCATCCTTCTCAGACTCTTGACGATTTTCCCGCAAACACCCCCATTTGGAGTCATTACCTAAAGCCAAGGCATGGTTTGGACGATTGAGATGAACGTATAGATAAACTTTGCCGACCACGCAGGCGATTGCGCCTATCCAAATGATACCGATCAAGCAAACAATTTGGCCCGTTTTAACGCTAACCGCGATTGCCTTTTCGCTTCTTGGTTACCAAGTCAGCAATTTCAATCCAGAATCGCTCGTTAATCAGTTGGATTTTGAATCCCATGCTGAAGTGACCTTGGTTGTTTATCAACAGCCTCAGACAACCAAATTGCGGCACAAACCGAGAATCAGCTTCAATCAAGACGATTCCGCCGTTAACCGCAAAGCAATCGAAGATGCGATCAAAAAGATGAAGCAAGCGGAAACAAACCGCTCCAATCCGCAAAAGACTCCGCCACAGCCAACGGATGCCTCTTTCCCAAAAATCAATCCGAATGTGGAGCTTTCGCCCGAAGACGTAATCACGCTTTCGAGCCTTCCTCCAATGTGCACCAGCGACTTGCCGGGACTCGACCTGAGCAACGTCAAATCAGCCCAATCGAGACTGGCTGAAGAGCGGGTAGATGTCGAAAGTCGGGTGGCGCAAGCGTCTGCCAATTTTCAGTGGCCCAATCATGTTCCTGAAACTCTGAAAAACCAAAGCACCGCGGCGGTCAAGAATGCAGTCGCGCAAGCCAGTTACGAAAGTCCGAGGATCAACCGCTTGGCAAACTCATCGAAACTGCCTGCAAAATTTTCTTCAATGCCAAACCCACACGCTAATGCTTCGGCAATGGCAAAACTAAACACCACAAGCGCCGACGGCACGGATCCGCACTTGGACATCTATTCCAGAGATGCGTTCCCTTCCGCCAAGGACTGCGCCAACTGCCACAAACAGATCTACGAAGAATGGGCGTCTTCGAGTCATGCCTATGCCTCGGTCTCTCCAATGTTTCATTCATTTGAGAACACCATCAACCGTTTGGCTCAAGGAACGTTGGGTTACTTTTGCCTTCGTTGTCACGCTCCAGTCGCAACAACCATGGGACTTCGTCGCGACCAAGCCATCTGGGATGGCCCACGCGTTTTTCGTGAAGGCGTGACGTGTGTCGCTTGCCATCGAGTCAAAACGCCGTACACAAAAGCCAATGGCGAACGGCGAATGGAACCTGGTGATATTTACCAACCGGTTTATGGCTCCGGCGATGGGAATGGTGTCGCCGTTGCCAACAAGTACAAGCAGTTCTTCAAAACGAAAACAAACCCGGCAGACAAATCGGTCGGGCAACCTATTCACAAACGAGCGATTCAATTTGAAGAGCTTTCGGAGTCTTCGTTTTGCATGTCATGCCACCAAGTCGACGTTAAACCTGGCATCAAGCTTGAAGTCGTTTGGGATCAATACCGGGCTTCTCCCGCCTGCAAAGAAGGTATCTCCTGTCAGGATTGCCACATGGGAAAAGTCCCAGGCGTCGATGCTGGCTATTCAATCGGCCCCGCTGCTGTTGTTAACGACAAAGCCATCAATGCGGAACGCCGACATTCCAACCACATGTTCTATGGACCGGGATACTCGATTGCACATCCAGGAATTTTCCCAGACAACTTGAAAGCCGATCGTTGGAAATTCAACGACTGGCTGGAGTTCGACTGGAGAGCAGGGTGGGGCACAGACAAATTCGAAGACGCCATTGCCGACGCGAATCAACCTTACATGTTTCCGGAAGCTTGGAAAGAAGTCGACGATCGCTACGACGCTCGCGAAATCGTTGACGAAAACTTGAAGAAGCTTGAATACAAACGAGACATCCGACGACAAGTTTTGGAGAACGGATCGAAACTTGATGGGCCGTTCTTTAACGATACACCCACGCTCGGGGAGTCGCTTAAGTTCCGCTACTGCCTGACCAATCTGAACTCGGGTCACAACATGCCCAGTGGATCCCTTGGTGCTCAACCACAGATTTGGATGAACGCCGTATTGATTGGGCCCAATGGTCAACGGATTTGGGAATCAGGGCACCTCGATTCCAACGGTGATCTTTGTGACAACCATTCGCTTGACGTGCTTGCTCGCAAAGTCCCGCTTGATACTCAGTTGATGAATTTGCAAACGAAGTTCCTCACGACAAACGTTAAGGGAACGGATCGCGAAATGTACTTGCCGGTTAACTTCGACTTTGACCAGCTTCCTTTTCTACGACCAGCGCCTCAACCCGTTACCGTCATCAACCATCCTCCGTTTATTCGAATGGAAGGTCACTCGATTCCTGCCTTGGGTAAACGCAACGTGAAGTATGCGGTTCCCGCGCATTTGATGACGCAACCGGGCAGTTACCGATTGTCAGTTCGCATGCGAAGCCGAGCCGAGCCGATTTACTTCATGCGTTTCTGCGACGCGACACCTGAGATGGAGCGAATGATGAATGAATGGATCGCTGATTTTCACACCAGTACCGTGACTTTCGAAGTCCGCTAACAGAAGGCGTCGAAAGACAATTGCAACGACTCAATTCCAAACCATTTTCGGTTCTTAAAGACTGAACAAACACTGTGACCACGACCTCCCAACTAAAACAAATCCTCATCGTAGGGCTCGCCTGCGCGGCTTTTGTAGTCGTGGTCAATGCAGTTCGTTTTTTCCGCGCGACTTCATTGCAAAATAACTCGGTGTTAGTCGCAGAAGACTCGCCAAACAAATTTCCAGTCCAACCAGTGGATGCGGAGCTTCCCGAACGCGATCAACCGGGGCGTCTGCCTCATGCCAATCGAATTCCTGCTGTCGATCGTTCAACCGAACGATTTCCTGTTCAGCCAGCGACACTTGATTCGATTCCTTGGAATTCACAAGTCGAAAGTGTTAATCGAATTCCAGTCGAGTTGGATTCGCATGAAACTTCTTCTTCGGTTCAAAACGAGACGCAATCCGGTGTACCGCTAGGCGTTGTTCGCAACCTGCAACCTGCTAATAGCGCGGTCGCAAGTAACAGTAACCAGCCTTCGAAAACGCTGAACTCACCAAGCGATCAAAACAACATCCGCATTGCCGGGCTGACTGCGGATGGCGTGGCACTAAAACCGTACAAGCCACCTGCCAAACCACCCACGGCGGAATTCGCCATCGTCAAACAAAGCGAAACTCGCCCGAGGAACCAACTGAATCTCACCGAAGAAAATCAGTTTCCAATGGCGAGCGAGACTAAGCAAGCCACTGCGAATCCAATCATCAATCCCTACGCAGTCGACTCCAACGCAACCGGTGGCGTTTACCCTTTGACGGACACGCTTGCCGAAGACGGACAGGACAATTCGGTATCTTCAAAATCAGTTAAGTCTGGACAGACGACCGTCGTTAAGAATCGCTTTTTTCCTGAAGTTGATAACCAACTTGCGAAAACTGAACCAAATACGATCAATGAAATTCCAATGTCGGCAGGCGACACCGATCCTGATCTAACAAGCTTGCCTGCAATGGAATCCAATTTTTCCAACAGCGACTTCATACCGCCCATTCAGACTCAGCTCGCTCCTTCGCTTCCGCCAACGGCTGAGGATCGGTCGAATGAAAACGACTTTGTTCCTTCTGCTCCGCGTGTTGCAAAAGCAAATTCGTACCCCAAAACAAAAACGCCGG
Organism: uncultured Pirellulaceae bacterium; assembly: GCA_964389585.1. GTDB lineage: Bacteria > Planctomycetota > Planctomycetia > Pirellulales > Pirellulaceae > Mariniblastus. The sequence continues at coordinate 5,148 of CAYMFZ010000142.1, forward strand.
AACCTCCTGCTCCGCCCACCAAAGACGATTCGCCAAGCGTTCTTCGTGGAGCTGAGAATTTTGTACTCGCCGAGCAACCCCAACAAGGCGAACACTGGAAAGACGATCGCCCAACGACAGATCAACGGGCTTGGTTGATTGATCCGATCAAGGATGATTTTTCGCCGGACCCAATCGACCCATTGCAACCGTACGATCCGTACCAGCAAATGAATGTTTACGAGGGAAAGACTCTCAACTCAAATCAACGACCAATTCTCGAACTGGGTCGACCTTGGTATCAGCTTGGTCAACTCAGCCCTGGCTACTCTTGGTTTGGCAAACACAACAACATCACTCCGCAACTCTTGGTCTACGGCGACGTTCGAACGGCAGTGGCTTCCAACACGCAGAACGGAGACAACGTTTCGCAAATTGCGTTCGAAGCCAATCTCGATTTTGATTTGAAGTTAACCGGCACTGAACGCTTCCACATGTTTATGTCGCCGCTGGACGATGGGCGTAACACGCGGTGGTTGCTTGATGATGACGAGTTTGTTGACGAGACCGATGCGGATATTGACTTCGGCTATTTCGAAGGCGACTTGGGCGCGATGGTCGGTGGCTTTACCAATAAGACACTTCCATTCGACATGCCGTTTGCCGTCGGCGTCATGCCATTGCTGCTTCAAAACGGTGTTTGGTTTGAAGACGCGTTTCTTGGTGTCGCAACGACGATCCCTGCTCGAAGCAGTGCGAAGTTCAACATCTCAAACATGGATACAACTTTTTTCGCCGGCTATGATAAAATCAACAGCGATGCATTCATTGGTGACGATAGCGCCGCAAGAATGTACGGCGTCGCGAGCTTCATTGAAGCGATGAATGGCTACTTCGAAATTGACTACGCATTCTTGGATGACAGAACGTTCAACGACCGAAGCTACCATAACTTTGGATTCGCATTCACGCGACGCTTTGGTCGGCTGCTTTCGAACTCAACCCGAGTCATCGTAAACGCGGGCCAATCAACCGACGTTGTAGAAAATTCAGCCGATGGCGTGTTGCTGCTTTCTGAAAACAGTTTGATCACAAGTTCGCCATCGACGTTGGTTCCTTACATGAACTTCTTTGCCGGTTTCGACCGTCCTCAATCCGCCGCTCGAGCTGCTGCGGCTGGTGGCGTGCTGCGAAATACAGGAATCCTGTTTGAATCTGACGGCATGACCAACTACCCAACGCTCGACGCAACCGCCAACGATACGTATGGCGGAGCGCTCGGCATCAACTTAATCGCCGATGATTTCAGCCAGCAACTGGTCGTCGAAATGGCAATGCTCGGCGTGATGGGTGAAGACGTGAATCGGAACGCCGCCGATTCGCAGTACGGACTTGGCTTTCGATACCAATTGCCTTTGACCAACGCGATCATCTTCCGTGCCGATGGAATGTATGGATTCCTGGAGGACGACCACGATGTTCGTGGACTTCGATTTGAATTGCGACACAAGTATTAGAAAACCGGCACCACAGTCTTATTTGTCGAATTTCCAATTTGATGTGTCCCAGACTCCCAGCTCTAACCCACAACTGAGTGCAATTAAACGTTGCGCTTGATGGGAATATTGCAGTTCAAGCATCCCTTGATTGCCAAACGGGATGGTCTTCTTGATTTCGCCATCGTAGCCTCGAACCACCAAGCTAGATTGACTTTTTTTTCCGGTACCTTTTCCGAATACGATAACACCTAATTCAGGAATGATCTTTCCCATACTAGATTTTGGAAAATCGCCGCAACGTTCAGATGTCAGGACTGGCTTATTCTTTTCCATATTGATCGTGACGAGCTCGTTACTGTCACTCAAAAGATAAAATTCTTGGGCTCGTTTTCCGGTAATTGTCCCGGAGTACTTCCTGACCTCATCCAAGATTACTACTTCTCTCGATTTTAAATCCATTGCCGCCAATCGCTCGTTGGCAATAAACACCAAAGAATCGTTTTCAACCCCAAGTAAATTGATGCCAGGTGATCTTGATTTTTTAAATTTTTCTGGTGACTGATCAGCATAGTCAAAAAGCGTTTCGGAAATCCCGGTCTTCGTTGACATCCTGTTGATAACGTCATGTCTGTACGGTGAAAAAACGATCGTTTTCCCCCCATCGGTTTCAAACATATTCTTGTTTGGGTGACCAAAACCAGGTTCAGACTCCCAAACAAGATCCTGAATGTTCTGTCCAGACTCCGCATCAAAAAGACTGTAACCAGCGGAAGTACGAACATAGATTCGGTTAGAATCGCCAAGAACGAATGATTGTTTTTGTCGAGTCTCCCAAACGGTTTCTCCGCTGTTCATGTTGACTGCGGCAACGCCCCCGGACATCTTTCCTACAAAAAGCAGTTTTCCATCTTTCGAAAACTCAGAAAACATAGCAACTGAAGAAAGTGTAAATCGCAAGTCTTCGTGATCGGAATCAGTTCGTTTTACAATTTCCAATCCGGAGAAGTCTTGTCTGTCGGCTTCACGTTGCCCCTGAACGCAGCCATTGCAAGAAAACAAAATGGTGACGAGCAGAAGCCTAGGTAAGAATTTTAAGGGTATCATGAAATTCCTTATGAATCCCGTGCTTGGTGGAAGCACTTGTTAACGCTCGCGACTGCATCTCTTTACTGAGGCGGCAGCTCAATCCAGTTGCCACTTCCATAGAAATAACCCCATTGGTATTTGCGCCTATCTTTGAAGTAAACGTTTTCCTCATTGCTAACGACGGGATGCCCAGTCTTAATCGCGAGTTGCTCTAACCCCAGTGAGGAATATAATTCAAATTGGCAGCAACTTAATACGAAGATTTTTCCGTCGTCTACAAGTTTGTCATCAATCACCTGCGATACCCAAGGAGGAATGTTATATCCGGTCAATTTCTCTTCATCTCCGCCCACTAAAACTCCGCCTTCTCCAGCGCCATGCCCATTAATCGCTATCGAAGAAATGGACTTGTCGTCATATTGGTTCAATACATTGCCAACATCTTCCCAGCTACTCAAGTCAGGTCGAACGTGTATTTCGTTCCCAAAGTCATCACTACCAATCCCTGCTGAATCTTCAATTGCTGGTTTGAAAATAATCGTACCGCTTGGAATTCCGATTTCGCCTGGCCCGGAAATAATCGTGCCTGTGACAACAACATCATGTGGATTTGTTACTGAGACCGTTCCATCTCCGTTATTCGTACTCCCTAGGTTGTTTGGCCATTTTTCTTTGTCACCATTCTGTTTGCCTTCGTGTGTGCCGCTTGCAACGACGTATTCGTAGTGGATTTCAGCAAATCCTCCCAGGACACTAACGCCAACGATAACTGGGGAGTCAAACAAGCTATGTTGAGCAATGAAAACAAATGAGTCATCTTGAAAATCACTCACGGATTGAAAACGGGAATAGGTAATTCCATTTTCAAAATCCAAGCTGCCAAATGCAGGTTCATCTAGTACCAATATCGTGGACAAATCGACTTCAAGATTCGAAGAACTTCTTTCGACTATTAACGAGTAACCTGGATTCCCGTCATCGGCCACTACACCTTGCGTAAGAGCTTTGTACGCTTAGTAAACATGTCGCGATTATTGAAATAAATAGTCTTGATTTGAGCATTTAAGTTTCGCCATTATTTGATAAGTCGGGAGAAGATATGCAAAGAGTGTACGAATTACCGTTGAGAAAAGCAATCATTCTCCGCCCACTGAGGAAGAAAAGGGGGCACAGCGGATTGTCTCACTAAGTGCTAAAACTCTTGATTAACTCACTGGAAAAGAAGTATCGCACATTATTGACCAGTGGAAAAAGCATCACCAACCCACCTTTCGTTCAGCGTCTAAATTTCCAAGCTCTGCCACAGATACCAACAGGCGACAGTAGAATAGGGCCGCCAGCTCTTGGCGACTTCTTCCATCTCCTCTCGGTCAGGCAAATCGGCAAACTCATACTCGCGGCGAATTGCATTTTTGATTCCAAGGTCGTCGACTGGAAACACATCGAGTCGACCAAGCGAAAACATCAGGAACATCTGGGCCGTCCAAACACCAATGCCTTTGACTTGCGTCAGCGATTCAATGACTTCTTCGTTCTCAAACTTATGAAGCGTTTGAAGCTCAACCGCTCCCGAGTCTACTTTTTCCGCCAAGTCGAGAACGTAAGTTGCTTTTTGTCGCGATACTCCGACCTCACGTAACTGGTCCACGTCAAACTTCAACAACGATGTGGGTGAAAACTTTTTGGAATTTGAGTCATCGCATGCAACCTCGAGCAATCTACTGCGAATCGTGCTTGCCGCGGCGACAGAAATTTGTTGTGAAATGATCGAACTAACGAGAGACCCAAAACGATCGCGACGAGTCTTCGCAAGGAAAGGGCCAACCGATTTGAGAATCCGCTTCATCACGGGATCGTTTTTTTGCAAGTGAAGACGGGCGGCTTTAATGTGTTGGGCGTAAAACGGCATTCGATTTTTTGGGCTTAGAAATTCGGCGCGGCGATGTAAGGCAACCAACAGCTTAACGCGAATTCGCAAGTCCGTGGCGGGACACGGCCAAGTCTTCCCAACATTCCCAAGACCGGCCTGATCACAAGACCAGCAATTCGCCGCAAGATCAGTTGGCTTCTTGCAATTGGGCGGATATTATCAATTCCATGAGCGAGATCAACTATCACCGAACAACGCCATCAGAGCGACGTGGAATCGAACAATTGGAGGCGGAAGCGCTTTCCAATTATCAACTTGAACTTCTGAATCGAGTTTTGAGTGCGTCGCTTCCATCGAACAAGTTTTACGCGTCGAAGTTTTCCAACCTTTCGATTCCATTTGAAAACCTGGGACAACTCAACTCGCTTGAGCAGATGGACGAGCTGCCGTTCACTTTCAAAGATGAATTGATTGGAGACGAGTCGTCAGCCGGGTTCGCAGCCAACCTTACTTTCCCGATGGATCAATACTGTCGATTCCATCGGACTTCCGGAACGCGCGGTCGCCCGATGATTGTTTTGGATACGGCGAATGATTGGGACTGGTGGATGGAAACCTGGCAGTACGTTTTAGACTCTGCCGATTTGAAACCATCTGACCGTGTGGTAATGGCTTTTAGCTTCGGTCCGTTTATCGGTTTTTGGAGCGCTTTTGATGCGGCTGTTGAACGAGGTGCAATGGTCGCTCCGACTGGCGCGATGACGACCATTGCTCGACTTGAGTTGATTCGATCTATCAAGGCGACGGTCGTTTTTTGCACACCGAGTTACGCCCTTCACATGGCCGAAGTCGCCAAAGAAAATCAAATCGATGTTGCGAGTTTGGCGGTTGAAAAGATCATCGTTGCCGGCGAACCAGGTGGTTCCATCCCTGCGATTCGAGAGCAAATTGAATCATTTTGGAATGCGAAAGTCATTGACCACAGTGGTGCGAGCGAAGTTGG